>NZ_JAHWGL010000025.1 GCF_019334315.1 Hymenobacter profundi | reverse complement strand
GCGCCTACCCCGCGTTGGCGTTTGCTTACGCGGCGGAGTAAACAACGATTCACCCCACCCCCCGGCCCCCTCCCCTCCGGGAGAGGGGGAGCCTTTACCGGAGCTGTTAGCTGGCTACTAGCCGATAGCTCGGTTCTAGGAAAAGCTAACAGCCAACAGCTACTAGCTAACAGCTAAATCATCAGGCTCCCCCTCTCCCAGAGGGGAGGGGGCCGGGGGGTGGGGTCCCACACTAGAACAATCGCCATGACCATCCTCACCCGCTCCTTGCTCGCCCTGCTGCTGCTTGCCAGCCTACCTACCCAGGCGCAGAAGAAACACACGTTTGTTATCAAAGACGGGCAGTTTCTCTACGACGGCAAGCCTACCCAGATTCACTCCGGGGAGATGCACTACGCCCGCGTGCCGCAGCCGTACTGGCGGCACCGGTTGAAGATGATGAAGGCGCTGGGCCTCAATACGGTAGCCACCTACGTATTTTGGAATTACCACAACACCGCGCCGGGCGTGTGGGACTTCAAAACGGGCAACCACAACGTGGCGCAGTTCGTGAAAACGGCGCAGGAAGAGGGGTTGTTTGTGATACTGCGGCCGGGGCCGTATGCTTGCGCCGAGTGGGAGTTTGGGGGCTATCCGTGGTGGTTGCAGAAAAACAAAGATTTGGTGATTCGGGCCAACAACCAGCCGTTTCTGGACTCCTGCAAGGTCTATATCAACAAGCTGGCCGGGCAGGTGAAGGACTTGCAAGTGAGCAAGGGCGGCCCCATCATTATGACGCAAGTGGAAAATGAGTTTGGCTCTTATGTGGACCAGCGTAAGGATATTCCGCTGGAAGAGCACCGCAAGTACAACGCTGCCATCAAGCAGCAACTTACCGAAGCGGGCTTTGAGGGGCCGTTTTTCACCTCCGATGCGGCGGGGCTGTTTGAGGGTGGCGCCACGCCGGGCGCCCTACCCACCGCCAACGGCGAGGGTAACGTAGAGGTGCTGAAAACGGCCGTGAACCAGTACCACGGCGGCCAGGGTCCCTATATGGTGGCCGAGTACTACCCCGGCTGGCTCGACCACTGGGGCGAGCCGTTTGTGCGCGTGCCCACCGAGCAAGTGACCCAGCAGGTGGAAACCTATCTGAAAAACGGCATCAATTTCAACTTCTACATGGTGCACGGCGGCACCAACTTTGGCTTCACCGCGGGCGCCAACTACAGCAAGGAGCACGACATTCAGCCCGACATCACCAGCTACGACTACGACGCGCTGATTAGTGAGCCGGGCTGGGCCACGCTCAAGTACACGGCCGTGCGGGCCCTGATGCAGAAATACGTGAAGTACGCCGTGCCGGCCGTGCCCGCTCAACTTCCCGTGGTGACGATACCCGACATCATTCTGGAAAAATCAGTGGATGTGTTTGATCTGAAAAACGACATTCAGCCGGTGAGGAGCATCCAGCCGCTGTCGTTTGAGGAATTGAACCAGGGGTCTGGCTACGTGCTGTATAGCCGGCGGTTTGGGCCGGCGTCGCAGGGCCAGCTGGCGGTACCGGGCCTGCGCGATTACGCCACGGTGTACGTGAACGGCCAGCTGGTAGGGGAGCTGAACCGCCAGGACAACCGCTACACGCTACCCGTGCAAATTCCCGCCAACGGAACTTTGGAGTTGCTGGTCGAAAACATGGGCCGCATTAACTACGGGGCCGAAATCGTGCACAACATCAAAGGTATCATTGAGCCCGTAACCCTCGATGGCTCGGTCCTCATTGGCGACTGGCAGATGTACAAAATGCCCTTCGACAAGGTGCCCGACCTGACCCGCTACATCTCCAAAAACAAGGAAGGACGCCCTGCCCTCTACACGGCTAGCTTCGACGTGATGCAGCCCGGCGACACGTTTCTGGACATGCGCGACTGGGGCAAGGGCATTGTCTTCGTGAACGGCCATAACCTGGGCCGCTACTGGAAAATTGGCCCCCAGCAAACGCTCTACGTGCCCGGCTGCTGGCTGACGAAAGGCAAGAACGAAGTAGTGGTGTTCGAGCAGCAAAACAAGAAGCTGCAACAAGCCCTGAAAACCGTTGACAAGCCGATTCTGGACGAATTGCTGTCCGCGAAACCAGCAAAAACTTCCACTCCATAGCGAATGCCCGACATAGGTTTCGGGGGCTGTAGAGACGCATAGTTGCGTCTCGTCATTGAACGTCCACCGCCTGAATTATTCAACGACGAGACGCAACTATGCGTCTCTACAACGACCCGGCAGAATATTTCTTCTTACTTCTACCCTAACATGCTAAAACCTCTTCTCTTTAGCCTTAGCCTACTCAGCATAACCCCAGCAGTTGCGCAAAAACCGCTCTACAAAGACCGCAACGCCGCCACCGAAGCGCGGGTGAAAGACCTACTGGGACGCATGACGACGGAGGAGAAGGTAGGCCAGCTGGGCACGCTGCTGGGCTGGGAGATGTACGAGAAAAACGGCCAGCGCGTGGGCACCAGCGCCGCCTACCGCAAGGCCATAGACGAGCGCCACATTGGTGCCCTGTGGGCCACTCTGCGCGCCGACCCCTGGACCCAGAAAACCTTGAAAACAGGCCTGAACCCAGCCCTGGCCGCCGAGGCCACCAACGCCCTGCAAAAGTACGCCGTGGAGCACACCCGGCTGGGTATTCCGCTGCTGCTGGCTGAGGAATGCCCGCATGGCCACATGGCCATTGGTACCACTGTGTTTCCTACCTCCATCGGGCAAAGCAGCACCTGGGACCCAACCCTGATTCGGCAGATGGCGGCGGCCATTGCCACCGAGGCGCGGGCGCAGGGTGCCCACATTGGTTATGGTCCGGTGCTGGACCTGGCGCGGGAGCCGCGCTGGTCGCGGGTGGAGGAAACCTATGGCGAAGACCCCGTGCTCAACGGCCAGATGGGCGTGGCCATGGTACAGGGCTTTCAGGGCGATAATCTGAAAAGCGGCGCCAACATTGTGTCTACGCTCAAGCACTTCACAGCCTACGGCGTGCCCGAGGGCGGCCACAACGGCGGCAGCATCAGCACCGGGCAGCGCGAGCTGTACCAGAGTTTCCTGCCCCCGTTTCGGGCGGCGGTGGGGGCGGGGGCGTTGTCGGTGATGGCGGCCTACAACTCCATCGACGGCGTGCCGTGTTCGGCCAATGAGTGGTTACTGACCGATTTGCTGCGCCAGCGCTGGGGCTTTCAAGGCTTCGTGGTGTCGGATTTGAATAGCGTGGTGGGGGTGATGAGCAACCACCACGTGGCGGCCACGCCCGCCGCTGCCACCGCCCTGGCCCTCAACGCTGGCCTAGACAGCGACCTAAGCAGCTACGGCTACGACAAGGCCCTGCGCGCGGCCATCGACCAAAAGCTGGTGAGCCCCGAGGTGCTGGACCGGGCCGTGGGCCGGGTGTTGCGCCTCAAATTTGACATGGGCCTGTTCGAGAATCCGTACGTCGATGCCAAGAAGGCGGCCCGGCAGGTGAAGACGGCGGCGCACGTGGCGCTGGCCCGGCAAGTAGCCCGCGAGTCGGTAGTACTGCTGAAGAATGAGAACAACGCCCTACCCCTGTCGAAGTCGTTGCAGCGCATTGCCGTTATCGGCCCCAATGCTGATAACATCTACAACCAACTGGGCGACTATACCGCGCCCCAGCCCGACGAAAACATTGTGACGGTGCTGGAAGGCATCAAGGCCAAAGTAGGCAAGGGCACGCAGGTCACCTACGTGAAGGGCTGCGCCATCCGGGACACCACCACGGCCGACATTGCGGCGGCGGTAGCAGCGGCCAAGCAGGCGCAAGTAGCAGTAGTGGTACTGGGTGGCTCCAGCGCCCGCGACTTCAAAACTGAGTACCAGAGCACCGGCGCCGCCACCGTCACGGCGGCCAAGGGCAACCAGCCCATCAGCGACATGGAAAGCGGCGAGGGCTACGACCGCGCTACCCTCGATTTGCTGGGTAAGCAGCTGGAGTTGGTGCAGGCCGTAGCGGCTACCGGTACGCCGGTAGTGGTGGTGCTCATCAAGGGTAGGCCATTGAAAATGAATTGGTTGGCCGAACACGTGCCGGCTATGGTGGATGCGTGGTACCCCGGCCAGGAAGGCGGCAACGCCATTGCCGACGTGCTGTTCGGTGACTACAACCCCGCCGGTCGCCTACCCATCTCGGTGCCGAAAAGCGTGGGTCAGCTGCCAGTGTACTACAACTTCAAAAGCCCCAACAAGCACGATTACGTGGAAATGGATGCAAAGCCGCTCTACAGCTTCGGGCACGGCCTGAGCTACAGCACATTTGCGTATTCTGGCTTGCAGGTGAGCCCCACGGAAAGCAACGGCGCCGTGCGCGTACAAGTGCGCTGCACTGTACAAAACACCAGCGCCCGCCCTGGCGACGAAGTGGTACAGCTCTACCTCAATGATAAAATAAGCTCCACCGTAACGCCTGCCAAGCAGCTCAAGAAGTTCCAACGCATCACCCTGAAAGCCGGGGAGCAGCGGGAAGTGACATTCGAGCTAACTGCCGAAGACCTGAAGCTGCTCAACCCAAAGATGGAATGGGTAGTGGAGCCTGGCGCCTTCACCGCAATGGTAGGGGCTTCGTCGGAGGATATCCGATTGAAGGCTGATTTTGAAGTGAAGCAGCCTATTAGGCTGTCGGCGGCGCAGTAAGGTTCTTGTTGTTGCTTTTTGAACGTCAGCAAGTAGAACGTCATTCCGAGCGGAGCGAGGAATCTCGTGTGCTGATGTGAGATAGTACTGTCATGCTTCGACTCCGCTCAGCATGACGTTCAATGGCTGCTTCTACTCTATGAAACTTCCTCTTCTACTCGCCGCCATTTTCCTGCCCTTGTCCGTTTCGGCTCAATCCAATTGGGTGAAGCTGAAGGAAGAGGTGCTGTTCCCGAATCCACCGTTTCGGCAGTGCCACGCTTCCACGTTGGTAGAGGTAGGGAATGGCCGCCTGTTGGTGGCGTGCTTCGGTGGCTCAGGTGAGGGGCAGAAGGACGTGGCTATCTGGCTGGCTTCCATCGACAAACAAGGTCAGGTGTCGAAACCGGAAAGTGTGGCGACGGGGGTTGTAAACGACACGCTGCGCTACCCAACCTGGAATCCGGTGCTGTTCAAGGAGCGCGGCGGCAAGGTATTCTTATTCTATAAGGTAGGCCCCAACCCACGGGAATGGTGGGGCATGGTGAAAACCTCCACCGATGAGGGTAGGACATGGTCTGAGGCGCGCCGCTTGCCGCCGGGCATATTGGGGCCCATCAAGAACAAGCCAATTCAGCTCGCTAATGGCACTATTCTGTCGCCATCGAGTGTGGAGGAAACCACGGAACGCTGGAAAGTACACCTCGAAAAATCGACCGATCACGGGCAAACGTGGCAACGAATTCCCGTGGATACGGCCTCGGCATTCGATGTCATCCAGCCCAGCATTCTGCACTATCCAGGCAGTCGGTTACAGATGCTGTGCCGGAGCAAACAGGGTAGCGTGGTACAAGCTTGGTCGACGGACGGTGGTACTACCTGGGGTAAGCTGTCGAAAACCACGCTGCTCAATCCCAACTCCGGTACCGACGCCGTGACCTTACGCGACGGCTCCCAGCTCATCGTCTACAACCCCGATGTGCCCGGCAAAGACTGGTTCAACGGCCGCGGCAAGCTCCGCGTGGCCCAGTCGCGCGACGGCCAGACGTGGCACGACGTGGCCGTGCTCGAAAATGGCGAGCAAGAGGAATACAGCTACCCCGCCATCATCCAGACCCGCGACGGCCGCGTGCACATCACCTACACCTACGACCGCAAAAACATCAAGCATGTGGTGTTGCAGGGAGGCGGGAAGTAGGTAGCAGCGTTGAAGTAGTAGAATGTCATGCCGAGCTTGTCGAAGCATCTCTACGGTTTCAATAAAACGTCATTTCGACCAACGGAAGAAATCTCGCGTGCTGATGTCTGATTAAGGCGAGCATGGCGGAGTTGAGGTATCTCTACTGAAAGGAAGCACCATCAAGCGAAATTTCCCCCATTGACCAAAATGGCATCCTCTACAGTTCTACTATTCTTTACCTATATAAGATAATCTTTTGTTAAAATTTTAGAAAAGTGCTTTGACTTGTTGAAAAAAGTGGGCTTCTTGAGACATCATTCAGAGAAAACCCGCTGCCATGAGTTCATTATTAGCCTTGGAGGATACGTTTCTGGCCGGGCTGAATAATGTCGAACGGCGGAAATACGTGCAGAAGATAAAGATTGTCAAGCACTTGTATGTAAAGGGCGCCAAGACAAACGCCGATATCTGCGGCCGTTTTCAGATTAGCGCCCCTACCTCCACGGCCATGCTGAACGAGCTGATTGCCGAGGGCTTGGTGGAGAAACAGGGGAGGGGCAAATCCATCGGCGGCCGCAAGCCAGAGTTGTATGGATTGAAGGATAAGTCGCTGTTTGTCTTGAGTATCCACATGGAGAAGTACAAGGCGCGCCTAGCTATTTTCGATAACAACAACAGCCCTGTAACCGGCATGCAGACCTTCCCGATTGAAGTGACGCAGGATTTGCAGGCCGTAGACCAGGTACACGAGCAGGCCATGCGGCTGATTGAAGTGTCGGGCATCGACCCACAGAAGCTGATTGGGGTAGGCATTAATATGCCGGGCCTGGTGGCGTCCAAGGAAGGAAACAACCACACCTACCTGCGTGTGCCTGGCGGCGCGGAGTCGTTGCAGCAACTGCTAGAGCACAAGTTCGGCAAGCCCGTGTACATCCAAAACGACGTGAAAAGCGCCACCCTGGCCGAGTACCGCTTCGGACTAGCCCATGGTCGCCGCGACGTGCTGGTGCTATCCATGGACTGGGGCGTGGGCCTAGGCATGATCCTAGACGGCAAGCTGCGCAGCGGCGCCTCGGGCTTTGCCGGCGAGTTCGGGCACATTCCGCTGGTGGAAGATGGCCGCCTGTGCCACTGCGGCAAGCGCGGCTGCCTGGAAACCGTGGCCTCGGGCAGCGCCCTGGTGCGCAATGCCCAGGAAGGCATCCGGGCTGGCGAGAACACCCTGCTGCAAGCCCTGTCGGAGCCTGAGATTGAACAGTTGGAGGTGGAGCAGGTCATCCGCGCCGCCCACGACGGCGACCAGTTTGCCATCAACATTCTGGCCGAGGTAGGGCTGAATCTGGGCAAAGGCATTGCCATCCTGATTCAGCTATTCAACCCCGAGCTGATTATTCTGGGCGGCGAAATTGCGCAGGCCAAGCCCTTTGTGCTGCCTGCCATTCAGCAGGCCATTACCATCTACTGCATGAAGCAGCTGCGCGAAAATACCCGCATTGTGGTGTCGGAGCTGGGCCGCGACGCCATGATTCTGGGCTCCGTAGCTACGGTGATGGAGAACGTATTTGAGACGCCCCTAGACCTGACCTAAGCTCGACTGCCTACCTACTTTTTACTACCGCTTTCTTTCAAGATTTCCCCGCTCCGTCCCGCAAACCTCAACCGCCTAACAACCCTTTTACCCCCTCACCTACACCGCTTATGGCACGATTAAACCTACTCGAAGAAACTCGTTTTGAGAAGCTGCCGGTAACCGTTTACCCCGATAAGCAGACTGCCTCCGTGAAGGTGGCCGAGCGCATTGCGCGCCTGATCCAGCGCAAGCAGGAAGCCGGCGAACAGGCGGTACTGGGCCTAGCCACCGGCGCTACCCCGGTGGGCGTGTACGAGGAGCTGGTGCGCCTGCACCAGGAGGAGGGCCTAAGCTTCCAGAACGTGGTGACGTTCAACCTAGACGAGTACTACCCGATGTTGCCCGATGCGCCGCAGAGCTACGTCACGTTCATGAACGAAAACCTGTTCGACCATATCGACATCAAGCGGGAGAACATTCACATTCCCGACGGCACCCTGGCGCCGGAAGAGGTAGCAGCGTTTTGCTTGAACTACGAGCGGCAGATTGAGGAAGTAGGCGGGTTGGATTTGCAAATTCTAGGTATTGGCCGGACGGGCCACGTGGGCTTCAACGAGCCGGGCTCGGCGCCCAACTCGGGCACGCGCCTGGTAACCCTGGACGATCTTACGCGCCGCGACGCCTCCCGCGACTTCGGCGGCAAGGAAAACGTGCCCACCAAGGCCATTACCATGGGCATCGGCACCATCTTCAAAGCCCGCGAAATTGTGCTGATGGCCTGGAGCGGCAAGAAAGCGCCCATCATCAAGAAAGCGGTGGAAGGCGAGGTATCGGGCGAGGTGCCGGCTACCTACCTGCAACTGGCCGACAACGTGGAGTTTGTGCTGGATGCCGACGCCGCTTCGGAGCTGACGCGCTTTGATACGCCCTGGCTGGTGAAGGACTGCGTGTGGGACGAAATGCTGATCAAGAAGGCTGTGATTTGGCTGTCGAATACCCTGTGCAAGCCCATTTTGAAGCTCACGGAGGAAGACTACAACAACAATGGCATGGCCCAGTTGGCTACCGAGCGCGGCCCGGCCTACAACATCAACATTCAGATTTTCAACAAGCTCCAGCACACCATCACGGGGTGGCCCGGTGGCAAGCCCGGCGCCGACGACTCGCAGCGCCCCGAGCGCGCCCTGCCGGCCAAAAAGCGCGTTATCGTGTTCTCGCCCCACCCCGATGACGACGTGATTTCGATGGGTGGCACCTTTATTCGCCTCATCGACCAGGGCCACGACGTGCACGTGGCCTACCAGACCTCGGGCAATACGGCGGTGTGGGACGACGACGTGCTGCGCTACATGGAGTTTGCCATTGACCTGGAAAACAGCCTGGGCCGCGACAGCAGCGAGCTGCAAACGGTGTATGACAACATGCGCGAGTTTATCGAGCAGAAGCAACCCAACCAGGTAGACACGCAGGAAATCCGGAACGTGAAGAGCTACATTCGGAAGAGTGAAGCCATTGCGGGCGCCCGTTATGCCGGCCTACCCGACAGCCACATTCACTTCCAGGCCCTACCGTTCTACGAGTCGGGCAAAACCTCGAAGTACCCCGTAACGGACGCCGATATTGAGCTGACGATGGAGCTCCTGCAAGAGGTGAAGCCCCAGCAGGTGTTCGTGGCCGGCGACTTTGCCGACCCCAACGGCACGCACATCGTGTGCTTCAACATTATTGCTGAGTCGTTGCGCCGCCTGAAGCAGACCGAGGAATGGGTGCAGGACTGCTGGGTGTGGATGTACCGTGGCGCGTGGCACGAGTTTAAGCCCTACGAAATTGAAATGGCCGTGCCGCTGTCGCCGTTGGAGGTGATTCGCAAGCGCAACGCTATCTTCAAGCACCAAAGCCAGAAGGACACGCCTGTGTTCCCCGGCGACGACTCCCGCGAGTTCTGGGTGCGCGCCGAGCAGCGCAACCGTGAAACCGCCCTGCAATACGACAACCTGGGCCTGGCTGATTACGAAGCCATGGAGGCCTTCGTGCGCTGGCATTTCTAGGATAGGATAGTTTTCCTACAGTCATCCTGCTTATCCGTCATTCCTACCTTCTCTGCCATCCTGAGCGGAGCGGAGGACCTCATGCCAGTTGAACGAGTCGTTGGTACGATGGTCGTTCTGACGTGAGAAGATCCTTCGCTCCGCTCAGGATGACAGAGAAGCTAGGGATGACAGATACGATAAATAGCGAAACCGTTCGCCATTCACTTTTCGCCACACGCATACAGCAGGCTGCTTTCGGGTAGGCACGCAGAAGCAAATAGAATGACCCAAACCAACTACATCGGCATTGACATCGGGGGCACCAAGGTGCACATCGGCGTGGTGCAGGATGGGCAAATTATAAACGAAGTTCGCTTCGAAACTTCGGCACAGGCGCCGCAGGAACAGATTCTGGGTGAACTGGTGCGGCATATTCAGCTGATGCTGGATACCGCCGACATGGCCGGTATTGGAATTGGTGTGCCAGGGCTGGTGGATGAGCAGCAGGGCGTGGTGCACAACGTGCAGAACATACCCTCGTGGCGGGAAGTACGGCTGAAGGAACACCTGTCCGGGCACTTCGCGCAGCCCGTGTACATGACCAACGACGCCAACGCCTTTGCCGTGGGCGAGAAAATCTTCGGCCAGGGCCAGCCCTACGCCAATCTGGTGGGCATTACGCTGGGTACGGGGCTCGGTGCGGGCATCATCATCAACCACGACCTCCACGCGGGCGTGCTTTCCAGCGCCGGTGAGTTCGGCTGCATTCCCTACCTCGACAAGACCGTGGAGGACTATTGCAGCGGCAAATTCTTCGCGCAGCAGTATCAGCAGGAGGGGGGCGCCCTGCACGCCCTGGCCCGTACCGGCGACGCCCGCGCCCTAGAAGCGCTGGCCAGCTACGGCCGCCACCTGGGCAATGTCATCAAGATGATCCTGCACACGCTGGCGCCGGAAGCCATTTTCCTGGGCGGGTCGGTGAGCCACTGCTACGAGTTTTTCCGGGAGGCTATGGAAGCCAGCATCCGCGAGTTTCCCTTCCGTCTGGTAACCGACCGCTTGGTGGTAGCGCCCTCCGAACTGCGCAATGCGGCCGTGCTGGGCGCGGCCGCGCTGTGCAAAATGAAGCAGGAACTCAGCCCCGCTACTCCCCAAACATTGCCCCTCTAACTGCCTATTTCAGCCTCCTTCTCAAACCCTACACCATGACGAAAGCAGCTACCACGTCTCCGGCGACCGTGCCCACGGCCAACACGCAGCAAACCAGGTCCATTGTCATCATTGGAGCGCTGTTCTTCATTTTCGGCTTCGTGACGTGGCTGAACTCGGTGCTGGTGCCCTACCTGCGGATTGCCTGCGAGCTGAGCAACTTTCAGGCGTACTTAGTCACCTCCGCTTTCTATATTTCCTACCTCGTGATGGCCATACCATCAGCGTGGGTATTGGAAGCCACGGGTTTCAAGAAAGGCATGTCGGTGGGGTTGCTAGTGATGGCCGTGGGGGCACTGGTTTTTATTCCGGCGGCCTACACACGTACCTATGGGCTGTTTTTGCTAGGCCTGTTTATTCTGGGCTCGGGACTAGCATTGCTGCAAACAGCCTCCAACCCTTACATCACTATTCTGGGGCCGCGCGAAAGCGCTGCCAAGCGCATTAGCGTGATGGGCATTTGCAACAAGGTGGCCGGTGCGCTAGCTCCCGTTGCCCTTGGTGCGGTGGTACTAAAAGATGCCGATTCCTTGGTAGCGCGCCTCAAAACGATGAATCTGGCCACCAAAGCCGCCGAGCTTGACGCACTAGCCGCCCGCGTGGTGACCCCCTACCTATTGATAACGGCCGTACTGGTGCTCCTGGCTGTGCTCATCTACTTCTCTTCCCTACCCGAAATCGACACCGACCACGAGGACGAAACCGTAGCGGCTGCCAATACCAACAAAACCAGCGTGTTGCAATTTCCGCACCTGCTACTGGGGGCGCTAGCTATGTTTTTCTACGTGGGCGTGGAGGTTATTGCTGGCGATACCATCATCAGCTATGGTAACGCACAGGGTATTGCGCTGGAAACGGCCAAATTTTTCACCACGTTTACGATGGGTGCCATGATTGTGGGTTACCTCATCGGTATTGTGGCCATTCCGAAGTTCATCTCTCAGGAAAAGGCGCTGCAACTGTTTGCTGTGATAGGAGTGGCGTTTGCTTTGGGGGCGCTGTCTACCAGCGGCATCACGTCGGTACTGTTCATTGCGTTGCTCGGGCTGGCTAACTCGCTCATCTTCCCAGCCATCTGGCCGCTGGCGATTGCGGGCCTGGGCCGCTTCACCAAGATTGGCTCGTCTTTCCTGATTATGGCCATTGCCGGCGGGGCCGTGTTGCCGCCCCTCTACGGTGGTCTGGCCGATGCGTTCAGCCCCCAACAAGCGTACTGGCTGGTGATTCCCTGCTATTTGTTCATTCTCTATTACGGCCTGGCTGGGCACAAAGTCCGCCGGTAAAACCTCACCCCCGGCCCCCGCTTCCGCTTACCAACACCTACGTCTGCATCGTTCTCGCATGTCACCACACAAACTCCTACTCCCGCTTCTCCTGCTTGCTACCCCGCTACTTGCGCAGCAGCGCTACGAGCTGAACACCGGCTGGCAGGCCACGCCCAAAGGTAAAGTGAGCGTAGAAGGAACCGCGCTTTCGCAGCCTACCTACGCCCTGAGCGGGTGGCAGCCCGCCGTGGTGCCCGGCACGGTGCTTACTACCCAGTTGGTTAACGAGCAAGTGCCCGACCCGTTTTACGGGATGAACAACAAGCAGATACCTGATATTTACAAGACAGGTAGGGACTACTACACCTATTGGTTTGCCAAGGATTTCACGGAAAAGGCTAGCGGCGACGAGCAAGTGTGGCTGCACCTGCGCGGCGTGAACTACAGCTGCGACGTGTTTTTGAACGGGCAGAAGCTGAACGCGCAGACCCACCACGGCATGTTTCTGCGCCAGACCTACAACGTAACACCCTACCTGGCCAAGGACGGCAAGAACCGCCTAGCCGTCATCGTGTACCCGCCCGACCCCGTGGGCAACCCCAACGGCGGCCAGGGCGGCGACGGCACCATTGCCCGCAACAACACCACGCAGTACACCGCCGGGTGGGACTGGATTCAGCCCATTCGCGACCGGAATACCGGCATCTGGGACAAGGTAACGATTGAGAAGACCCAGCAGATCAACGTTAAAAATCCGCACATCATCACCCGCGTGCCGGGTAAGCGCAAGCCTACCGGTCTGCAGTCACCAGCCACTGTGCAGGTATCGGCGGAACTGGACAACCCCACGGCCAAAGCCGTGGCAGGCGTGCTGCGCTACACCATTGATGGCCGCACGGCGGAGCAGAAAGTGACCATTCCGGCCCGCACTACCCAGCAGGTGAGCCTGAAGGACCTCAGCCTACCCAACCCCAAGCTATGGTGGCCCAATGGCTACGGTGAACAGCCACTGTACGAATCGAAGCTACAATTCCTGGTGAAGGGCAAAACCGTGTCGGATGAGGAAACGGTGCAGGTGGGTGTGCGCGAGATTCAGCGGGAGTGGAACACCACAACCCAGAGCATGGAGGTGCACCTGAACGGGCAGAAAATCTTCATCAAGGGCGGCAACTGGATTATTTCTGATGCCATGCTGCGCTTCACGGATGCGCGCTACGACGCGGAAATCCGCTTCCACCGCGACATGAACCTGAACCTGATTCGGGTGTGGGGCGGTGCGCTGGTAGAGCGCCCCGAGTTCTACCAGGCCTGCGACAAATACGGCATGCTGGTGATGCAGGACTTCTGGATGTCGGGCGACGCCAACGGCCGCTGGGTGGACCCCATGAAGCTGGAAGACCAGTGGACCCGCCGCAAGTACCCCAACGACCACCAATTGTTCATCAAGTCGGCGGCCGACCAGGTGAAGATGGTGCGCAACCACGCTTCGCTGGCTATCTGGTGCGGCGGCAACGAAATCACTCCGCCCAAGGACATTCTTACTGCCTTGGAGGATTCGGTTTTGCCCAAGTTGGACGGCACGCGCTGGTTTGTGCCCTACTCCAACTCGGATAGCATGTCGTACAACAACCAGGGCGGCAACGGCGACGGGCCTTATGGTATTCAGAACCTGCGCAGCTTCTGGGAGCACCGCACCTACCCCTTCAACTCGGAAGTGGGCTCGGTGGGGGTAGGCGATGAGGAGTCGCTGGCGCGGTTTGTTCCGCCGGCCAACATGGTGCCCCCGCGCTACCTCGGCGCCGATAAAAAGCCCACGGAGGCCGTGGATTCGGTGTGGCAATACCACCTCTACATTGGCTACGAAGACCATCTGCTACCCTACGGCGCGCCCAAAAACGTGCGCGACTTCGGCCTGAAAGCCCAATTGGTAAACTACGACCAGTACCGCGCTCTGATGGAGGGCTTTAGCTCGCACATGTGGGAGTGGTACACGGGCAGCATCATCTGGAAAACCCAAAACCCCTGGACCGCCCTGCGCGGCCAGATGTACGACTACTACCTCGACCCCAACGCCTGCCTCTACGGCCTGCGCTCTGGCAGCGAGCCGCTACACGTGATGTACAACCCCGTGGATAGCGCCGTGGTATTGGTGAACAACACCTTCGAAACCAAGCGCGACCTGATGCTGGTGGTAGACGCCTACGACATGGCCGGTAAGAAAACCAGCCTGACGCAGGTAATCGTGGAAATCAACCCCTCGCAAGCCAAAAAGTACCTACCCATTGCCGGCACGATGCGCAAGCTGGCGAAGGAGAAAGGTACATTCTTGATGCTGCAATTGCAGGATTTGAACAAGCAGCCGGTGAGCCAGAACTTCTACTGGATACCCGATGCCAAAGGACAGTACTCGGGCCTACAAACCATGAATAAGGCGCCTCTAGGCCTCTCGGCCCGCCAGACCGCGCCCGGTAAGGTAGAAGTAACCCTCACGAACCCCGCCAACCAACCCGTGGCCTTCTTCAACCGCGTGTCGCTGGTAAACCAACAGACCCAGAAGCGCGTGCTCCCTACCTTCTACAGCGACAACTACGTGTCGGTGCTGCCGGGGGAACGCAAAACCGTAACGCTGGACTATACGCCCGGCGCGGAAGTCGGCACGCCGGCTGTGTCGGTGGAGGGCTGGAACGTGGCGAAGCAGGTGGTGCCGGTGGCACAGTAGGGGAGACCCTACCCCCCAACCCCCTCCCCTCCGGGAGAGGGGGAGCCGTGACAGGAACTGTTAGCTGATGGCTATTAGCCATTAGCCATTAGCATTATTCAAACTAGAAAGCTGTTAGCCAAATCGTCCGGCTCCCCCTCTCCCGGAGGGGAGGGGGCCGGGGGGGTGGGTGAATCGTTGAACAACACCTATGACTAGATTTCTGTGGTTGCTCTTCCTACTCCTCATCACCGGTACAGCCACTGCCCAAACCGCCCCCGAGCGCTACCCGCTGATTCCCTACCCTGCCTCTTTGACACCGGCAACGGGCACCTTCACCATTACCAAAGCCACCCAACTGGCCCTACCCAAAGAGAGCAAACGTTTCGAAAAGGAAGCCGAGCAACTACAAGCGTTATTGCGCAATGGGGTAGGAGCGCCGCTGAAAACCACAAAGAAACTAGTCGCTAACGGCATTGAGCTACGCTACGATGCCTCGATAATGGCCCCAGAGGGCTACCGCCTGACCATCACACCGCAGCAGATGACGCTGGCGGCCAAGGAGCCAGCGGGTATGTTCCGGGCGGTGCAGACGGTGCGGCAACTGCTGCCGCCTACCATCGAAAAGACCGGAGAAGGCGCTAGCCCCCTTACGCTGCCCGCCGTGCAGATTGAAGACCAGCCGGCCTATGCGTGGCGGGGGATGCACCTGGATGTGTCCCGCCATTTCTTCGATGTCGCCTACCTAAAGAAATACATGGACTTGCTGGCGCTCTACAAGTTCAACAAGCTGCACCTGCACCTCACCGACGACCAGGGCTGGCGCCTGGAAATCAAGAAATACCCCAAGCTGACGGAGGTAGGCGCGTGGCGTACCTTCAACAACCAGGATTCCAGCTGCATCCGTAAGTCGAAGGACAACCCGGATTTTGCCCTGGAACCCAAGTTCCTGCGCCAGCGCAATGGCCAAACGGAGTACGGCGGCTTCTACACCCAGGCCGATATGCGCGGCATCATTGCCTACGCCGCGGCGCGTCATATTGAGGTCATTCCCGAAATCGACATGCCCGGCCACATGATGGCCGCCATCCGGGCCTACCCCTTTCTTACCTGCAACGGCAAAAACGACTGGGGTAAGCTGTTTTCGACCCCCATCTGCCCCTGCAACGAAAGCACCTACGAGTTCGTGGAAAACGTGCTGAAGGAGGTGGCGGCCTTGTTCCCGAGCCCCTACGTGCACATTGGCGCCGACGAGGTAGACAAAGCCAGTTGGAACACGACAGCCTGCACCGAGCTGATGCAGAAGGAAGGCATCAAGGACGTGAACGGCTTGCAGAGCTACTTTGTGCGGCGCGTCGAGCGGTTTTTGCAGAGCAAAGGCAAGAAAATGATTGGCTGGGACGACATGCTGGAAGGCGGCATCGACCCATCGGCCACTGTGATGTACTGGCGCAGCTGGGTGAAGGATGCCCCCGCCAAAGCCATCCGCAACGGCAATACGCTGATTATGACGCCCGTGAGCACGCTCTACTTCGACAACCTCCCGGATAAGAACTCCCTGGGCAAGGTGTACGACTTCGACGTGGTTCCCGCCGGCGTAGATGCTGCCCAGGCCCAAAAGGCCCTTCTGGGTGCCCAGGCCAACCTCTGGACCGAACAAGTGCCCTCCGAAAACCGCGCCGACTACATGGTGATGCCCCGGATGACGGCCCTAGCCGAGGTGGTGTGGACCAACAAAAAACAGTACGCTTCCTACCTCACCCGCCTGCGCCAGCACTACCCCCGCCTGGCCCTGCTGAACGTGCACTACCGCGTGCCCGACCTGGCAGGCTTCTCCGAGGAAAGCGTTTTCACGGACAAAACGTCTTTGCAGGTCGAGAAGCCGCTCGATAATCTGATCATCCGTTACACCACCGATGGTAGCATCCCCACGGACGCTTCGCCTGTGCTGCCGGCTGCCCTACCCATCACCCAGCCCACTACGGTGAAGTTGGTGGCTTTCACGCCGGAGGGGCTGCGGGGCGATACATACGCCATCCGGTACAAGCAGCAAGCCTACGCCGCACCCGTATCGGCAAAGGCGCCGGCGCCGGGCCTTACGGCTACGTACTTCACTGGTTACTTCAAAAAATCGGCGCTGATGCAGCAGGCTAAGGCCAATGGTAGCACCACCGTAACCAGCGTGCAGGTACCCAAGCAGGCAGAGGCCGACCAGTTCGGGGTGCAGTTTCGGGGCTACCTCGACGTACCGGAAACCGGCATCTACACGTTCTACCTCACCTGCGACGACGGCGGCACCCTACGCCTCGCCGACCGCATGGTAGTCGACAACGACGGCCTGCACTCGGCCATTGAGAAAACCGGACAGGTAGCCCTCACGAAAGGGTTGCACCCTATCGCCCTCGATTTTGTAGAAGGTGGAGGCGGCTACACGCTGCTCCTCAAATACAGCAAAGACGGCAGCGAGCCGCAGCAAGTGCCAGCCAATTGGCTGAAGCACTGAAAGCACACGACAATTCTAACCTCTGTAGTTTAATGAAGATACAACCCACCCGCTCTATCTGGTCTATTGTGGCGCTGGCCGGCAGCGTTGCCGTGTTTAACGCATGTTCTGGTACTACCAAGGTAGCCAGCGGATCTACTGCTCCCGCTGCCATTCCGGCCCCCACAGGCCTCACCCGGTTCGTAGACCCCTACATTGGTACGGGCTTCCACGGGCACGTATTCATGGGGGCCAACGTGCCCTTCGGAGCGGTGCAACTGGGGCCGGTGAATATCTCCGAGGGCTGGGATTGGTGCTCGGGCTACCACTATTCCGATTCCACCATCATCGGCTTTTCGCACACCCACCTCAGCGGCACCGGCATCGGCGACCTGGGCGACGTGGCGGTGATGCCCACTACAGGCGAGGTGCAGGTGATGCGCGGCTCAGTGAAAAACAAGAGCCGTAGCTACGTGTCGGCGTTTTCGCACGAGGACGAAACCGCCCGCCCCGGCTATTACGCCGTGCAGCTGAAGCGCTACGGCATCCGGGCCGAGCTGACGGCATCCGAGCGGGTAGGCTTTCATCAGTACACCTTCCCTCAGGCGAAAGATTCGCACCTGATTATTGACTTGCAGCAGGGCATCGGCTGGGACCAGGCCACCGATACGCACCTGGAAAAGCTCAACGACAGCACCCTGGTGGGGTACCGCTTCTCGAAAGGCTGGGCCAAGGATCAGCGCCTGTACTTCGCGGCGGTTCTCTCGAAGCCTATGCGCGAGTTTGCCAGCGTGCAGGTTGTGGATTCGTTGGGCAATACCACGCCGGCCACCAAGGGCACCCGCCTGAAAGGGGTAGTCACATTTGCCACCAAGGCCGGCGAGCAGGTGAAACTGAAGGTAGGGATTTCGCCCGTCAGCACTGAGAATGCGCTGGCCAACATCCGGGCTGAGATTCCGCACTGGAATTTCCAGAAGACCGTGGCCGCTGCCGATGCCGCCTGGAACCAGGAATTGGGCAAGGTGCAGATCAAAACCGAGAACCAAGACCAGCAAAAGGTTTTCTACACGGCGCTTTACCACACCATGATTGCGCCCTCGACCTTCAACGACCACAACGGCGACTACTGGGGCACCGACAAAAAAGTGCATAAAAACGCGTCCTTCACCAACCTTACTACCTTCTCGCTGTGGGATACCTACCGGGCGGCGCACCCGCTGTTTACCATCTTGCAAACCAGCCGGGTAAACGACATGGTGAACACCATGCTGGCCATCTACCAGCAGCAGGGTAAGCTGCCTGTGTGGCACCTGATGGCCAACGAAACCAACACGATGGTAGGCTACAGCGCCGTACCAGTGGTAGTAGACGCCTACCTCAAAGGCTTCGACGGCTTCGACGCCAATCTGGCCTATGAGGCCATCAAAACCACCGCCATGCGCGACGAAAGTGGCCTAAAAGCTGTGAAAGAGCTGGGCTTCATCCCCGCCAACAGCGAGGTAGAGAACGTGTCGAAAGGCTTGGAATACGCTGTGGATGACTGGTGCATTGCCCAGATGGCCAAGAAGATGGGCAAGCAGGAAGACTATGCCTACTTCAGCAAGCGCGCCAAAAACTACCAGAACTACTTCGATAAAAGCGTGGGCTTCATGCGGGGTCGCGTGTCGAAAACGGAGTGGCGCACGCCGTTTAGCCCCTTCCAGTCGGTGCACATGAAGAGCGACTTCACAGAGGGCAACGCCTGGCAATACACCTGGCTGGTACCGCAGGATGTGGAAGGCCTAGTTGGCCTGCTGGGCGGCGAGAAGCGCTTCACGCAGAAGCTCGATTCGCTGTTTACAGTGCAGGGCAACATGGGCGAAGAAGCATCTCCCGATATTTCGGGTCTCATTGGGATGTATGCCCACGGCAACGAGCCCGGCCACCATATCACCTACCTCTACAGCTACGTGGGCCAGCCCTGGAAAACCGCCGAGAAGGTGCGCTATATCATGGACCAGTTCTACACCACCAAGCCCGATGGCATCATCGGCAACGAGGACGTGGGGCAGATGTCGGCATGGTACGTGCTGTCGGCTATGGGCTTCTACCCTCTGAACCCCGCCAACGGCGCCTTCGTGTTTGGCAGCCCTATGGTGCAGCAGGCCACGCTGGCCCTACCCGGCGGCAAGTCGCTTTCCATTGAGGCCAAGAATAATAGCGCTACTAATAAATACATCCAGTCCGTGACCCGCAACGGCCAGCCCTACCCCAAGTCCTACATCACCCACCAGGACCTGATGCAGGGCGGCACATTGGTGCTGGAAATGGGACCTAAGCCTAGCCCTACCTGGGGCGTAGCGCCGGAAAACCGGCCGCGCTCCGTGATGCAGTAAGCCGACCTACCTCACCCTAACTTAGTGCATGCGTCTACACCTCGCGTGCCGTTCGCAAAGCCGGCTGCCTCAGGCAGCCGGTTTTCTTTTTGGGTGGTGTAGTAGGCGATAAACTGCCCGCTCATGCCCATAGCATGGGTAAGGGCCGACTATTTTTCTACGTAGTAGTGTAAATTTTCTTTTGCGATAATATCCAGCGGTAAGTACTTGAAGGGAGACACTTCCTTTTTGAAAACAAGCTGATCGGCTAGGGCATACAAGCCATAATATCCCTGTTCCTTAGGGTTCTGATTGATCAGGAAGTCAATGGTACCTTCCTGCAGATACTGAATGTTTTCTTCCAGCAAATCGTAGCCTACCAAGCGAATACGGTGGGCATAGGGTTGGAGGTAGGGCGCAATAGCATACGCCCTGGATGTACTGACGAAGATGCCCCGCAACTGCTGATCCTGCGCCAACAGCTCGGTGAGTTGGCAGGCAAAGGTAGACTCGGTGGGGTAGGGGAGGTCGATGCTGCGAATGGTGTTGCCGGCTGCCTGCGGGGCGGGCAGTTGGGCAAAGTAGTCGCGGAAGCCTTGTTCTTTCTGCGTTACGTGCACGGAGTTGGCAATGTCCTCGGCAATGTGGGCAATGAGGTAGGTGCCCGGCTGCGCCTGTCCAAACTGAAGCAGCTTGCCAGCCAGAAATCCGCTTTGGTAGGAGTCCTGCCCCACGTAGCTCAGCGGATTGATTTCCGTGATGTAGGTATTGAATAGCACGTACGGAATCTTGGCGTGCTGCCACCGCTCAAAAAACGGCAACGACTCGCGGTAGAACAGCGGCGCAATCACAATGCCATCGGGCTGGGCTTGCGTAGCCAGCTCCATCTGCTCTAGAAAAGACTCTACCCGCGACATATCGTAGGGATACACCGTGAGCACCACGCCGTACTGCTGCAACTCCCGGGCTGCCTTGTTGATGCCCTCCCACGGGGCCTGCCAGTAGGGGTCCAGCGTGTGGCTTGGCTGAATGGCTGCTAGCCGGTACGTGCGGTTGGAGCCCAGCGTACGCGCAATCATGTTGGGCTCGTATTCCAGCTCCTCCATCATCAGCAGCACCTTTTGGCGCACGTCCTCGGCCACCCGGCCGCGGTTATGCAGCACCCGGTCTACCGTGCCCACCGAAACGTTTGCCTTCGCTGCTATATCCTTAATGCGTACCGCATTCTTACCCATAACTATACTTTATATGTAAGTGAAACCTGATGATCTGCATCATGTGAAAAAACGGCTGACAATACGAGCTGATACCGAAGTGGCCATCATGCGTGCCTACAGCTGAAACCAGCGAAGCCAGGTCTGTACGTTTGCCAGAGTGCATGGCCGTAGCCACAAAGCATGCCACCACACGAAGTAGCTGCTGCTAGAAAGGTCGGTTAAATCCAAGCGCCGTTGCAATGCCGCGTTGGTAAATAGTGGGTAACTCTCTACGAAGGGTAGAAAATGCAGCTTAGTATGGCTGGTTCTGCCAAAAATAGGGGGCACTGTTAAGAGCAAAAGGGCTAGATCATGTGCTATTTATCTACCATCAAGCTTCTACAATCGGCTGAGACTCGTAATAGTGCAGATTTACTAGGTTTTGTCCTAAAAACAAGTCTAAAATACAACAATAATACATAGAAGAAATATCTTTTTGCGTGTGCGCACACTTGCTATATTCAGCTCTGCGTGTGCCCACACATTTTTATTTTATATTATTTGCTTTATAATTAAGCGATGATTACGTTTGAGTTAAGCCAACGAATTCAGCTTCTTAAAATGCAGTTCGATATAGCTTGCCGTATTCAGTTGGGAACCTGACTGGTAGCACAACTGCAACAACATCTGTAAACCCTCCAGCTTGTACTGGGTAAGGGAGTTAGATAGGTATGCCGCCAAATTGAAAAAGTTACATTTCAAGGCCGCAGTATGGTAACTCGCGGTATTGTGTGATACAAGTAAAAAATAGCACAGAAAGCGAAACAGTTTTCGCGTGTACGCACACATTTCTTTTCTTTGGTTTTGATTTAGTTGATGTGGTTTAGTATGTTTGAAAGGAACTAAATACTTCCTGTTGGGAAAATCTTATTTCTCAACAGGCTAAAAAGCACCTTTACTAATACGCTTTCCACTCGTTGCTGCTACACTGCCACGAAGTACAACCGATTGTGTAAGGTCCGTCTGCTGCCGTCCTTTCCCGCCCTTTCCACCAATTTTCTTTCGCTGCTATGCTGCGTTACCTGATAAGGTAGGGTAGGAAGCAGCTAGTGCATTTTAGCGGGTCCGATTCGCGGGCTGCTTAACGCAAGTAACTCATCTTCATTCCTCTCACTCCATACACCATGATAAGAAAAACTCTACAATTATTTGTACTGCTCTTGCTGCTGTGTCAGGCCCAGGCCTGGGCACAGGGGACGAAGGTCTCGGGCAAGATAACCGACAACTCCAATGAGCCGCTCATTGGGGTGAGTGTAGTGGTAAGCGGTACCACGCAAGGCGCCACTTCTGATGTAGACGGCAACTACACCGTAACGGCCCCTGACGGCGCCAGCCTGGTGTTCTCCTACATCGGCTACATCAGCCAAACGGTGCCCGTGAATGGCCGTTCGTCCATCAACATCATTCTGGCCAACGACACCAAGCAGCTGGGCGAGGTAGTGGTTACAGCCCTGGGTATCAAGAAAGACGAGCGCAAGCTGGGCTACGCTGTGACGACGGTAGACGGTGAAAAGCTGAACGTGGCCCGCGAAACCAACGTGGCAAACTCCCTACAGGGCCGCGTGGCCGGCCTGAACGTGGGCGGCACCAGCGGTGGCCCCGGCTCCTCAGCCCGCCTCAACATTCGCGGCGTAACGTCCTTCTCGGGTGCTTCGCAGCCGCTGATTGTTATCAACGGTGTGCCTATGGACAACTCTGTGCGCGGTAGCTCCGGTGAGTGGGGCGGCGCCGACCTGGGCGATGGTATCAGCAACATCAACCCCGACGATATTGAGTCGATGACGGTGCTGAAAGGCTCCACGGCTTCGGCTCTGTACGGTGCCCGCGCCGCCAACGGCGTTATTCAGATTGTGACGAAAAGCGGTAACCGTGGCAAAACCACCATCGAGTACAACACCAACCTGCAATTCAGCCAGGCAGTAGACAACACCGACTTCCAGACGGTGTACGGCCAGGGCAGCCAGGGCGTGCGTCCTTCTGACCGGGCCTCGGCCATCAACTCGGGCAACACGGCCTGGGGTGAGCGGCTGGACGGTCAGCCCACCATCGGCATCGACGGTCAGGAGCATCCTTACTCGCTACAGAAGAATAACATCAGAGACTTCTACCGCGTTGCCCCGTCCTGGACCAACACGCTGGCCGTGTCGGGTGGGGGCGAAAAAGGCACCTACCGCCTGTCGGTATCGAACCTGGACGCCAAGTCGATTCTGCGCAACAGCGGCCTGGACCGCCGCACGGTGAACTTCAACACCCAGTACGACCTGACCAAGAAGCTGAGTTTCAACCTGACGGCCAACTACATCGACCAGAAAGACAACAACCGTCCGCAGCTGAGCGACTCGCCGCTGAACGCCAACAACATCACCTTCCTGGCACCCAACATCGACCAGGCTACCCTGCGCCCCGGCTACGACCCCAGTAACAACGGCCTGGAAACAGCCTGGAACAACGATAGCTACGCCTCCAACCCATGGTTTGTGGTGAACCAGTTTAAAAATGACCTCTCGCGCAAGCGTCTGATCAGCGCCCTGTCGGCCCGCTACGCTTTCACCGACTACCTGTTCCTGCAAGGCCGGGTAGGCTACGACTACTCCAGCGACCGGCGCTTCAACGTGACGCCCTACGGCACGCTGTACTCGTCTAACGGTGAGGGCGGACTGGAGAACCTGACCCTGGGCTCGCGCCTGGAACTAAACACGGACGCACTGCTGTCGTTCAGCAAAGACCTGAACCAGGATATTTCCGTGAGTGCCAGCGTAGGCAGCAACTTCCGCCGCAACAACTTTGAAGCTACGCGTTTGTATGGCGGGCAATTCATCGTGCCCTACCTGTACACGCCTTCCAACCTGCGCACTCCTTCGCAGGAGTATCAGTACAGCCTCCTAGAAACGTTCTCGGCCTACTACACCGCAGATGTTACTTATAAGTATCTGACGCTGAGCACGACCGGCCGTTACGACCAGTTCTCTACCCTGCCGCGCAACGACCGTAGCATCTTCACGCCTTCGGTAGCTGCCAGCTTCATCTTCTCGGATCTGCTGCAATCCTCGGTGCTGAGCTACGGTAAGCTGCGTGCTTCCTACGCCGAAACCAGCGGCGAGCCGGCTCAGCCCTACCAGACGGGCTTCTACTACAACATCAACCGCTCCATCAACGGCATTCCGCGCGCCTCGTTTGATTCGCGTCAGCCCAACGCCAACCTGAAACCCTACAGCCTCAACGAGTATGAGGTGGGCACGGAGTTGAAGTTCTTCCAGAATCGCATTGGCTTAGACGTGGCGTACTTCCGCCGCAAAACCGATGGTGAGATTGTAGGCGCCAGCTTGTCACCGGCCACCGGTTTCAATAGCCGATCGGTGAACCTGGGCTCTACCCTGAACCGTGGCGTGGAAGCCGCCCTGACCGTGACGCCGGTGAAAACGGGTGCCTTCACCTGGACGTCGTCGTTCAACATCACCAAGCTGAAAAACGAAGTATTGGACATTGACAACGGTGCCAACAACCCGTTGCAAACGGGTACCTACCGCCCTGGTGCCAACGGTGGTGCCAACATTGCCATTGTGAAGGGGCTGCCGATTGCCCAGATCCGGGCGTACGACTTTATGCGCGATGCCAACGGCAACGTGGTGATTGGAACCGATGGCGTACCAGTACGGGGCGAGTTGAAGCCGATGGGCTCGGGCATTGCTAACCTATTCGGCGGCTGGAACAACGATTTCAACTACCACAACTTCAGCCTGTCGTTCCTGATCGACTACAAGTTCAACAACAAGGTGCTGTCGGCTACGGAATACTACTCCTACACGCGTGGTCTGAACAAAGCCACCTTGGAAGGTCGCGAAACCGGCATTGTAGCAGAAGGGGTGAAAATGAACAGTGACGGAGATGTAACAAATGAAGTCAACGACATTGTGGTGCCGGCTTATGTGTACTACCCCAAGCTGATCAACAACGTGGATGCCCTGGCTGTGCTGGATGGCAGCTTCATCAAGTTCCGTCAGCTCACGCTGGGCTATACCCTCAACCAAGCCGTACTGGCAAAAACACCTTTCCAGGCTGTGACGCTGTCGTTGGTAGGTCGTAACTTGTTCACGATTATGAAGCGCACGGATAACATAGATCCGGAAAATACAATTTCTCCTCTGGTGGCGTACGCTGGGGTAGAAGGCGGTTCCCTGCCATTTGCCCGCACATACGGCTTCACGCTCAACGTAAAATTCAAGTAATACAGGAATATGAAAAAGCCATTCCTATTTATAGCACTCACTGCGGCGCTGTGGAGCAGTTCCTGTTCCGAAGACCGCTTCGACGACGTCAACACCAATCCCAACGCGGCTTCAGCTGAGAACCTCAACCCCAACTACCTACTCACCGACGGCCAGTTGGGCTACGCCAATACGGGCTATGCGCAGTTGCTGTACCAAGCTCCGGCCATTCAGGCGCTGGCCAGCACGTTCAACTACTACGGCAACGGGGATAAGTACGTTAACGCGGGTGGTTTTGGGGGCTATCAGGCCCTGACCTTCAATAACTGCTACACGGCGCTGAGCCGCTTGGAGCAGGCCATTAGGGTAGCTAACACGCAGAGCCCTGAGCGCTTTGCCAACGTCATTGCCATCAGCAATATCATGAAGGTGATGATCTATCAGCGCCTCACTGATACCTACGGGGATATTCCGTATTCGGAAGCGCTGATGGCGCAGGAGGGTATTACGGCCCCCGCTTACGACAAGCAGGAGAACATTTACCCGGCTTTGCTGACGCAGTTGGAAGCAGGCATCAATAGCTTGAACACCACGGCCCCATTGGCTACCGGCGACCTGCTGTACGGCGGTAATGTAGCGCAGTGGAAAAAGCTGGGCTACTCCCTGATGGTGCGCGTGGCCATGCGCATGACCAAGGTGAACCCTACCCTGGCAAAAACCTGGACCGAGAAAGCCGTGGCGGGCGGCACCATGACGGCTACTAGCGACAACGCCATTGCCCAAACCGACGCCTCGCAGGGCGACATCCAGAATGCGACGTCGGGCGCCCTGCTCACGACCGATGACTTCCGGGAAGTGAAGTGGAGCAAGACGCTGATTGACTACCTGCGCACCAATGATGACCCACGCCTGGGCGCTATTGCCGAGATTCCGCAGGCGGGTGCTACCAACAACGCTAACCAGGGCCTGACTGGCAACACCGACCCAGCTGTGCAGCGTGGTCTGCCGAATGGCTACGACCTGGCTGGTGGAGATTTTGATATTCGGAAGCGTGCCGACTATCCGGGGCCTACGGGCGCCGCTGGCAATATTGCGCCGCTGGGCAACTACTCCCGCCCTCGCGTGAACGTGTACATCAAGCGCAACGCTCCTAACTTCCTGCTGACCTACGCCGAAACGGAGTTCCTGCTGGCCGAAGCCGCTACCCGCGGCTGGAGCGTGGGCGCTACGGCTGCTACCCACTACGCCAACGGCCTGCGCAGCGCCATGGAATCTCTGACGCAGATGGACGCGGCGGCTACCATTCCGGCCGCTACCATCACCGCCTATGTAGCTGCTCACCCGCTGACCACAACATCGGCAACGGACGCCTACCAGCAGATCAACAACCAGTACTGGCTGGAAACGTCCACTACCTTCAACTTTATTGAAGGCTGGTTTAACTGGCGTCGTTCGGGCTATCCCATGCTGACGCCCGTGAACTACCCCGGCAACGTGACCAACGGAACCATTCCGCGTCGTCTGCCATATCCGGCCGCTGAAATCTCTAACAATCCCGCCGGGTACCGGTCTGGGGTAGCCAGCCTGAACGGCGGCGACCTGCTGACCTCGCGGGTATGGTGGGATAAGTAATAGTGTATTTTTTGCACAGGTAAAAGAGAGGCTTTATCCCGGACGATGGGGTAAAGCCTCTCTTTTTATAGAACACGGTAAATCAGTTTCTTCGGAAGAATCATACGCATGCAGCATCTTTTCAATTTCAAAACTCTCGCAACCATAACGCTCCTGCTCGGCGGGGTAGGGCTATCGGCTTCGGCACAGGACCAAAAGGTATTTCAGGGGATGGAGCACCTCTTTACCCTGCCCAAAGGCTACGTAGTGCAGCACACTGCGCAGCCCCTAACCATGGACGGTAACCTACGGGAAAGCGCCTGGCAGCAAGCTCCCTGGACCTCTGATTTCGTGGATATTGAAGGCGCCGCCAAGCCGCTGCCCACCTACCAAACGCGGGTGAAGATGCTGTGGAACGACTCCACCTTGTTCATTGCCGCTACCTTGCAGGAGCCGCACATCTGGGCCTACCAAACCCACCACGACGACATCATCTACAAGGACAACGACTTCGAGGTGTTCATCGACCCCGACGACAATACGCACCAGTATTTCGAGGTGGAGGTGAATGCCCTTAATAAGATTTTCGACCTGTTCCTACCCAAACCCTACCGCAACCACGGCGACGCCCTCATCAGCTGGGACGTGGCCGGCCTACGCTCTGGCGTAAGCATCAACGGCACGCTCAACCAACCCAAGGACCAGGATAAAAGATGGACCGTGGAAATGGCTATTCCGCTGAAGGCGGTGCGGATGGGCTTCCCGTTCAACGCCCCCACGGAGGGCACCTTGTGGCGTATCAACTTCTCCAGGGTGGAGTGGGACACGCGGGCGGCCAACGGCAACTACGTGAAGCAGCAAGACAACTCCGGCAAAGACCTGTCTGAGCACAACTGGGTATGGTCGCCACAGGGCGTGATTAACATGCACTACCCCGAGCGGTGGGGGTATTTGCAGTTCACACGCCAAGCCAAAGCACCCGCCTTTGTGCTACCCACCGCTGAGCTGCGCCGCCGCTACCTGTGGCTGGTGTATTACCGCCAGCAAGCGTATCGCGAAAAAAACGGCCGCTACGCCGCCTCGCTAGCCGAGCTGAACATCGCGCCCCATGTAGATGTGGCCGGGAAGTCCAATCAGTTGCAGCTATCGGCCACGCCCGAGCAGTTCACGGCTACTCTCGCGGCGCCGGGCGCTGCTACCCTACGCATCAATGATGAGGGGTTGGTAGAAACGCTCCATTAGGCTATTAGCTACTAGCTGATGGCTGATAGCTTTTCATTGAACAAGAGCTATCAGCCATCAGCTAGTAGCTAACAGCCTAATGGAATCTACCTACTCGCCAGCGGCTTCACGCCGGCGTTGCGGAGCTTGGTTACCAGGTAACGGCCTATTTGCCTGCCCTGCTCGTTGCCGTTGTTGACGCTCTCCATGTAGTGAATGCCGCCGTAGAAGCGCGACACGGAAGCTTCGCCGGCGGCCTGCCGGAACGAGGTGAAGGCCCGCTCGCCGCTGCCGAAGGGAATTTCGGTGTTGTCGAGGTATGCAATGTTGTCACCGAGCAGGTAGGTGAGCATTTCGGCCACGGCGTTGGACACGACGGCGTGGCCGCTGGTGTACTCCGGGAAAGGCGGCGTTTGCAGAATCGGCTGCCACTTCACGTCGATGAAGCGGTTGATGTAGGTTTCGGGACGGATGCGGTTGGTGGCGTACTTGGCTTCCCAGCAGCTGATAAAGGCGTCCATCAGCGTTACGCCCTCCATGGCCAGTACTAGCACCGTGCGGTCGAAGCCTACCTTTTGCTGCTGCGCCACCAGAGCCCCAATGTTCATCCAGTGTCCGCCGGGACTGATCTTTTTGAAGCCGATGGCCATGTGCCCTGCGGTATTGACCGCAAACGGGTTGCAGTCCCAGAACTGGGCAATTTGTAGCTGCTCGTCGGTGAGGTGCTTCGAGACGTTGTATACGGCCAGCACCTGCTTATGAAAGGCCGAAGCCGTGTCCTTGCTGAACGGCACCATCGGGGCCGGGCGGAACTGCGCGGCCGAGTCTATCATCAGCGGCCGAATCGTTTTCCAGTTGGGCTCCACCGCTTCCATGTAAGCAGGTGGGGTAGGGTACCAGGCGCCTTCCGCCTTCACGGGAGTGTAGCGCTTCAGGGCGCTCAGACGATTATAACGATCGTTTTTGGAGAAGGCAACAGCCGCTTTTGCCGCCAGCTTCCCTACCCGCACCGACTGCGCCAGCACGGCCGGCTTCACGCCTTGTTTTTCCAGGCCGCGCACAAACTCCTCTTCCTCTGCGGCCAGATTTTCGCCGGAAGGAAGCAGCAAGCGCGCCGCTTCCAGCATGCTGTAATAGGCCGCTATCTGGTAGTCGTATTTGCCCTTCACCGTATCCAGCCGCAGGTCGGTGGTGTAGCCCGTGATAAAGCGGGTAGGGGCGGGCAGGCTCTTGTTGTGGGCTGATACAATGGCATAAGCGCCCAGCGTGGTGTACGCGTAGTAGCGCGCTGCCACTGGAGGGGCCACTACATCGTGCACCAGCGTCATGTTGATGGCATCCAGGGCCTTGCCGGGGTTCAGGGGGGTAGGAGGCGCGGTAGCGTAGACCGATGCGTGGCCGCCCAGCACCAAGCTCATCAGGAAGAGAACCTGCTTTTTCATTTTTGCTTCTTGTAAAACTGTACGGCGCCGTTGCTCACGCCCACCACCAGGTAGGGCTGCTTATTCACCGTTATTTCACTCACTGATTTCACGTCGCCCAGCACGCACAGGCCGGCTTGGGGCTGGGTTACGTACCGGAACCCCCCTTTGCCATTGCCTTGCAGCAGGCAGCCATAGTTGGCATCCAAGCTGCCTAGCTTCAGGCGGTTGTCGGAGTGGTTGCCCAGCAGGAGCAAGTCGGGGTGGCCGTCGTGGTTGTAGTCGCCGCTGGCAATGTGGGTCACGGCCGAGAACTGCGCCTCGGTGGGTAGGGGGGCGGCTGCAAATTTACCGTTTTGGTTGAGGTAGAGCATGGTGCGCATCTCGTTGGCCTCCAACTTCTTCGCCTTACTAAGATCCTCAGCCGGAAAAATGTCCTGCATGGTCGCATCAGCGTAGGCCTTGTAGGAGGTGAAGCGGCGGCGCATCGGGTAGATTTCATCGTTTAGCTCGTCGCGACTCACAAAGGGGTAGCTTTTGCCGTCGAGGTAGAAGTTGAAGAAGGGGTCGATGGAGCCATTGTTGTCGAAATCAGCATAGTACAACTCGGCTGGCTGCTGAGCTGTGGCGCGTATCTGCGTGTTCAGCCCCAGGTTGCCGGCCACAATGTCGGGCTGACCATCCTGGTTCACGTCGGCCACGTGCAGGCTGAACCAGAAACCCTGCTGCGGGGTAGCAAAGTAGTCGGCTGTCTGGTCCTGGAAGCCCTGCGGCGTGTTGATCCAGACGGTGAGGGGCATCATCTCGCCGCACAGCACCAAGTCGGGGCGCTTGTCCTTGTTCAGGTCCACCCACTGCGCATCCGTCACCATGCCGGCGCGGGCAAACGGCGCGTCGGCCACGGCCGCAAACTTGCCTTTGCCGTCGTTCAGCAGCAGGTAGCTGGGCGGCGCCAGTGGGTAATGGCCGGGTATTACCCTACCCCCCACAAACAAATCCAGGTCGCCGTCGCCGTCTACATCGGCGGCGCGCACGCAGCCTTTGCTGCTACCGTGCAGCGAGGGTAGGGCGTTGGGAGCCAGCACCAAGCGGCCTTTGCCATCGTTCAGGTACAGCTCGTCCTGCAAATCGGGAGTGTTGGCTTCATACAAGGCATAGCCGCCTTTGGCTAAGTAAAGGTCAGGGTAGGAGTCACCGTTGGCATCTAGGAAGGTAGCCGCAGCCACGGTGCCCGCGGCCGGACTAGCACCACCCGCCAGCGCCTGTTCCTGGAAGGTGCCGCCCGGCTGCTGCACGTACACGCGGCCCAGCTCGCCGGGTGCACCGCTCACAAACAGGTCGTCGAGGCCGTCCTTGTTCACATCGGCCTGTGTGAGCACTGGGGCCGTTTTGGAGTACATAAATAGCATCAACAACTGGCGCTTGAAGTCGTTAAGGGCTACCTCCTCGGGCTGAAACGCAAACAGCGGCGTGGCCGGCTGAAACAAGGTTTTGGGGGTAGGGGCCGAGCGAGCCGCCAGGTTTTTGCCGGCAGCCGGCGCGGTCAGTTTCAGCAATTGGTTGGCCTTTACTTTGGTCAGCAACTGCCGGGTCTGGTTGGGCCACACAATTCGCACCGAATCCACTACCGAGCTGCTACCCAACCCGAAATGCAGGGTGGTAGGCACGCAGGAGAGGTAGCCGCGGTTGGGGTTCACCTCCTGGTACTGCGCATTGCCAGCGGCGTACACATACACTTTCGCGCCCACGGCCTGGGTATTTTGGCCTGCGCCCGTGAGCTTGAACGCCAGGTAGGCCGTGTGCTGATCCTCCACGCTTCGGTTGCGGTAGATACTGGCCGGCTGATTTATCGTGTTCACAATCAGCTCCAAATCCCCGTCATTGTCGAGGTCGGCATACACGGCGCCGTTCGACATGTTGGTTTGGTTGAGGCCCCAGTCGGTTTGCTTGTTGGTGAACGTCAAGTCGTGGTTGTTGCGGAAGATGTAATCGGGCACGGCCGTGGAGGGCATGGCAGTCACGAGGTCCATGAGTAGGAATGGCTCCCGCGCCATGGCCTTCTTGATCTTATAATCGCCCCAATAGCGCAAAAAATCCTTGTTGGTGTAGTCGCGCAGATAGCCGTTGCTGATGAAGATATCCTTGTAGCCGTCGTTGTCAAAATCGGCCAGCAGGGGGCACCAGCTCCAGTCGGTGTTCGACACACCGGCCAGTTGCCCAATCTCGCTGAACGTGCCGTCGCCGTTGTTGAGGTGCAGCATGTTGCGCATGTACTGGTGGTACAAATCCTGTTGCAGCATCAACGCAAACGACTCGTAGTTCTCCTGCAACTGCAAGGATTTCTGCCGGTGGTTGTCGGCCGGCATCATATCCAAGGTCAGGATGTCGGGGCGGGCGTCGTTGTTGAAATCGGCAATGTCCACACCCATCGAGAAGTGGGAGTGATGGCGCAGCACCTGCTTTGACTGGTCGGTGAACGTGCCGTCGTGGTTGTTGTGGTAGAGGTAGTCGGGCTCGTTGTAGTCGTTGGTGACGTATACATCCGCCCAACCGTCTTTATCAATATCGGCCACGGCAATACCCAGCCCAAACGTGAGCGGGTTTTGCACGATGCCCGCGGCTTTGGATACGTCGGTGAAATGGCCCTTATCGTTGCGAAACAGCTTGTTGCTCGACAGCACGTCGGCCTGCCCTTTTAGGCTGGCAAAGGCCATGTTGTCGATTTTCTTGATGCTGTGGTTGAGCAGAAACATGTCCAGGTCGCCGTCGTTGTCGAAGTCGAAAAAGGCGGCCTGGGTGCTGTAGCTGGGGTCGTCGAGGCCGTAGGCCTGGGCTTCCTCCTTGAAGGTAGCGTTGCCCCGATTGATGAACAGCTGGTTGCGGCGCGTGGCTTCGTCCTTCTTGCCCGAGTAGCAGATATAAAGGTCCAGCAGACCGTCGCCGTTTACATCGGCCATGGTCACGCCGGTTTTCCAGCTGTCTTTGCGGCCTTCCAGCAGCGGGGAGGCCTGGCGGGTGATATCCTTGAACTTGAAATTGCCCTGGTTGAGGTAGAGCCGGTTGGGCCGCATGTTGCCGGTGAACAGCAAATCGGGTAGGCCGTCGTTGTTGATGTCGCCCACGGCCACGCCGCCGCCGTTGTAGAAATACTCATACGACAGCACGTTCAGCGCCTCGGTTTCGCTGACGTCGTTTTGGAAGGTAATGCCGGTTTCCTTTGGGCTGAGTAAGCTGAACAGTGACTGCTGGGCGTTGGCAGGAGAAACAATACTTAAAAGCAACAATAGTACAGTCGTACAAGTGGTGCTAGTAAAGCAGTTACACATGGTGCGAAGAAATAGGAGGCAGGACGTAGCAATCGACTAAGTTAAGATACAGTTGTGATAATTAGATGTTTTTTTAGCTTAAATAGTAAAAAAGAAAGGCTAGTGTGCATCGTAGATGCACGCTAGCCCAGTAGTGCAACCAACTGAACTGTTACTTCGGCTTAACTTTTTGTAGACGCTCCTTAGGCAGTGGCGCAATAAGACCCTTGGCGGCGGAAGTAGAAGGGCGTGCACGGGGAAGAGCGTCTTTTGTTGAGTCTGGAACCAGAATGCGCAACGCGTGAGGTTTGCTTTGATAAACGCCCGGCGTAGGCAATTTATCGGCACGTTGATGTGTGGTACGCTCTGGTGGAGTGACAGTTTGTACTGAAACAATCGTTTCAGCAGGACCTTTGTCAGCGGGCTTCGCTTTATCAACGTTCCGAGACTGCGCCCATAAAGTGCAAGGCGCTAAACACGTGAATAGGAGGAGAATAGCATTCATAAAGCGCTAGGGTTAGTCAGTGATAGCTCTAACTTATAGAAAATAATAAAAACGTGGTTGTTTAAATGATTGATATTCAACAAAATAATACATTTCATGTTGATTTATACCGTAAACGAGCACTAATAGAATAGCGCGGGAAAGGTCGTTCTCGCGTCCTTTTCTCCTAACTTCCCAGCTTCAACGCCCCTACCTGAAGCTGATGAAACGCCTGACCCTCACGACTCTTCTTCTCGCTGCCCTACCTTCTTTCGCTCAGAAAGCCTCTACCGAAAACCTCGTGCAATACGCCCACCCGCTGGTGGGCACGGCCAAGATGGGGCACACCTACCCCGGCGCCACGGTGCCCTTCGGCATGGTGCAGCTCTCGCCCGATACGGATACCATTCCCTATGAGCTGAACGGCAAGTACAACCCCAAGGTATACGAGTATTGCGCTGGGTATCAATACGCTGATAAAAGCATTGTCGGTTTCTCGCACACCCACTTCAGCGGTACGGGCCATTCTGATCTGGGCGATTTTCAGGTGATGCCTACCACCGGTCCGCTCCAGCTCAACCCCGGCACCGCCGACCAGCCGGAGAAGGGTTTCCGGTCCCGGTTTTCGCACCAGAACGAGGTAGCCGAGCCCGCCTACTACCGCGTGAAGCTCGACGACCACAACATCCTGGCCGAGCTAACCGCCTCCAACCGGGTAGGGATGCACCAGTACACCTTCCCGCAGTCCGATCAGGCGCACATCATCCTCGACCTCACGGCTGGCATCTACAACTACCCCGATAAGAACGTTTGGACCTTTGTGCGGGTCGAAAACGACTCGCTCATAACCGGTTACCGCCAAACCAACGGCTGGGCGCGCACCCGCGTGGAGTACTTTGCCATGGCGTTTTCGAAGCCGTTTGCGAGCTACGGCAGCCGCAACTACTCCAAGAAACAGGTGTACCGCGGCTTCTGGGGCCGCTTCGACCAGGCCCACAACTTTCCTGAATTGGCCGGTGAACAGTTGCGCCTGTACTTCGATTTCAAGACGACGGCCAACGAAAAAATCAAAGTGAAAATGGCCTTGTCGGGCGTGAGCACCGAGGGGGCGCTGCGCAACCTGCGGGCCGAAATACCCGGCTGGGACTTTGAGGCGGTGAAACGACAGGGGCAGGCACAGTGGCAGGAGCAGCTGGGCAAGGTGGCCATTGAGTCGCCCAAAAAGATAGACAAGGAGAACTTCTACACGGCCATGTACCACGCCGCCCTCAGCCCGACCACCTACATGGACGTAGACGGCCAGTACCGCGGCCTCGATCAGAACATTCACCAGGCCAAGGGTTTCACCAACTACACTACCTTCTCACTCTGGGACACCTACCGCGCCCTGCACCCGCTCTTTAACCTGCTGGAACCCAAGCGCAACGCCGATATGGTGCAGTCGATGCTTAGCCACTACGACCAGAGCACCCTGCACATGCTGCCCATCTGGAGCCACTACGCCAACGAAAACTGGTGCATGATTGGCTACCACTCGGTGCCCGTCATTGCCGACGCCGTGCTGAAAGGCGTGGTGCCCGCCGACCAGGCCCAGCGCGCCCTCGACGCCTGCGTGACCACCGCCCACCAAAAGCGCTACGATGGCATTGGCTACTACGAGCAACTAGGCTACGTGCCCGAAGACAAAAGCGGCGCTTCTGTCTCGAAAACACTGGAATACGCCTTCGATGACTGGTGCATTGCGCAGCTAGCTAAGAAGTTAGGTAACAAGGAAGTAGAAGCCGAGTTCAGCAAGCGCGCCCAGAACTGGCAGAACGTCTACGACTCGCGCATTGGCTTCATGCGCCCTCGCCTCGCCGACGGCAGCTTCCGTCAGCGCTTCGACGTGCTGAGCACCAACGACCAGGGCTTCATCGAGGGTAACGCTTGGAACTATAGCCTCTACGTGCCGCAAGACCCGGCTGCGCTCATCGCCAAAATGGGCGGCGAAAAGAAGTTCATCCCCCACCTGGATTCGCTGTTTACCATGCACCTGCCCGACGAGTTTTTCGCCGAAACCGAGGATATCACCCGCGACGGCATCATCGGCAACTACGTGCATGGCAACGAGCCCGCCCACCACGCCGCCTACCTCTACAACTGGACCAGCCAGCCCTACAAAACCCAGGCCCGCGTGCGCATGATCCTGCCCAAAATGTACCGCCCTACCCCCGATGGCCTCGGCGGCAACGACGACTGCGGCCAGATGTCGGCCTGGTACATCTTCTCGTCGCTGGGCTTCTACCCCGTGGCACCCGGCTCGCCGGAGTACGCCCTGGGCAGCCCGGCAGTGTACGGCGCCACCATCAACCTGGAAAACGGCAAAACCTTCCGCATCAAAGTCAAAAACCAGAGTGATAAGAACGTGTACGTGAAGGAAGCCCGTCTAAACGGTCAGAAGCTCACGCGGCCGTTCCTGGCGTATGCGGATGTGGTGAAGGGTGGGGAGTTGGTGTTTACGATGGCGGGGAAGCCGTGAAATAGAATACGAAAATTAATTATGAATTCAACGACACTGTCTGATACAGATGATATCGATTTGATTCTAACAATGAATCCGCATGGTTGGAGCACCTGCTTTATCTATATAAAAGGGAAGCCTTATGAATTAGCAATAACTCATATTTTTAATGACCCCTATGAAGATCTTATTCAGTCGCTCATTAGCCTGCTTCATAGTGAGAAGAACACGGAGTTCTTTTGGTATGGCGAACCAGGTGGCGAGAGAATAACAATAACTAGGTTGGAATCTCGTCACGATGCAGTACTAGTTGATGTGCAGGGTTTTCGTGAGGACTGGGGTAGTAAAATAACTGGTTTTGAACGGACAGTCAGCTTTGAAATTAAACTAAAATCATTGCTGGTAATATGTTACATGCAACTGAAGAAAACATTTCTTCTGTTAAAAGAAAAAAGTTATGCAGAAAATAGGCGTAGCGACTTTCCTTTTCAAAAGTTTATAGAATTTGAAAAATTGGTTATTTCTTTTCTTGCTAGAGAATTCAAAGGTTGAGGTATATAGTAACTGTTGCTTTAATAGTAAAAACATAAAGTAAAGCGTGGCCTTGAAGCAAGCTTTCCGGTCTCGGGTCTCCAACGCGACTTGTCCGTGCCGCGTGTTTCCATTGTGCGGGCGTATGCATTTGCGTGTTATAGATGCAGCCAGCGTAGTAAATAATTTTGGCAATTCACCTGATATTCACCTCTTTATATTAAGTGACTGACGAGCTAGAAAATGTATAATAAATATCATTAATTTGTCATATTACAGGTGTTGAAAAGCGCGTAGAAGAGAGACAAATTCTTTCCTCCACCAAACCCTTTTCTTTCATGCACCTTTCCGACATTTTTGTGCCCACCGCGGCCAACGTAGGCGTCCTGTCCATGGTCGTGTACTTCTTTATGCTGGTGGCCATGTATGCCTTCCTAGCCAACCTCATTTTCACGCTGACCACCCACAACAGCATCGTGCCCGAGCACCGCATCACGCGGGTGATGGGCGCCATTATTGCGGCCGTGGCGGGCCTATCGTACTACTTCATTCAGGACTACTACCGGCACATGCTGGCCGATTTGTCGGCGTTGGGCACGGAGGCGGAGCGGCAGGAGCTGATTCGCACCAGCTACAACGCCATCGGGCAGTACCGCTACATGGACTGGGCTGTGACCACGCCGCTATTGCTGCTGAAAATGGTGTCGATGCTGCGCGTAGAGTCTTCTAAGGCCAAAGGGGCCATTACGGCGCTCTTGCTGGCCGACTTCTTTATGGTGCTCACGGGCTACATCGGCGAGCAGCAGCTGGATGCTGCCGGGCATATCTTGGTAGGGCCGAAGCTGTTCTGGGGCGCCGTATCTACGGTGGGCTACCTAGTGGTGCCGTTTGTGCTGTATCGTCTCTGGAACCGCTTCAAGGATCAAGCCAAGCCCATCGAGCGCAAGTCGTTCAAAATCATTGCACTGTCTACGGTTACCACCTGGGGCGTGTACCCGCTGGGCTACGTGCTGTCGGTGCTCGACATTGACATGAACTGGATTCACCTGTCGTTTTCCGTGGCCGACATCATTAATAAGGTAGGGCTATCGGTGGTCGTGTACCTGGCCGGCAAAACGCTCCTCGACGAGCGGGTGCCCAAGGAGGCCACGCAACCAGCCTACCAGATCAACTAGCTACCCAGCACGATAGTATAGAGAAGAGCGCCATGTTGCTGATTGAGCAACATGGCGCTTTTGGCTTTTGGCGCATCTATGGTGTAGCGTCAGCACCAGCATCTACAGCCAGGCTCGCCGCGCCCACAATGCGCCGCGATGCAGTTTCCTGCACCAGCACAACGGCACGCACCTCCGCAGCTTGCCACTGCGCTGCCAACTGTAGTGGCACCGTAGCGGCGAAACTGCCCGCGCCGTCTACCGTGCCCACGGTGCGCAAAGCCCGCACGACGGGCGCGTGGCGCAGCAAACGCCCGGCATTTTCGCCCCGCCCTACCTGCGACGACAGCCCCCTTTCGGTAAGGGCCAGCAGTACCTGGCTTTGCTTTGCGCCGGTGGGTAGGGAGGACACTTGCACGTGTATGCTGGTCGGGTTGGGGCGCGTGAGGCGAATGGTGGCGCGTGGAGCCGTAACGGCCTGCGCTATAGCCGCCGCGAGCTTCTGCCGCTGGCTGCCTACTAGCTCCGTTTGGCCATTCACCACGGCCTGCGGGGTGTAGGAACCGGTGCCAAACCGGGCGGCATACTGCCGTTGCCGCTCCGTAAACTGCGCCGATGAGTAAGCGTCTTTCCACCCCAGGCGGTTCCAATAATCCACGTGTTCCCCCAGCGCCACTATCTCCACACCGGACACCGGCTGCGTGGCAGCCAACTCGCGCAACGTGGCGTCGGCGGCGGGGCAGCTAGAGCATCCTTCTGAGGTGAACAGCTCCACAACCACGGGCACGCGAGCAGCGGCTGGCAGGGTAGGAGCACTGGTTTTGGGAGCTAACTTGCTGGCATAGGGTAGGGCCACGCTGGCCAGCACACCCGCGCTGAGCAGCGAAAGGAAAACGGTTTTCATAGACTATACACTGCTGAGAAGTATACGGAAGACAGCCATTCACAGCGGGTAGTTCATTGCTGCTTTCTGGCACCGATGGGCTTACGTAGAGAGTAGTATGGAGGCGTTTTCCTACGAACTGTGCTGATCAACGTAGACGAGAAATGGTAAGGCCGTATCCGGAGTACGAACGATACTACTCCTACTCAACGGGCCGTTTCTCCACTTCACTCTGCATTCTATGAAACATCGTCTGCTTTTTCTGCTTGGTTCTTCTTTGGTCTTGCTCTCGTGTTCAGATGAGAAACAACAGGTTACCGACCCGGTTACGCCTGGCCCTACCACAGAGCCTGTGGAAACCAAGGCCCCCAACACCACTTACAAGCCAGCTTTTGCCGGGCAAACCAGGGTAGGGGGCGTGACCACCACCGCCAGCTACCGTGCGGATGTCATCACGTCTTCTCTGACCAGTCCGTGGGGCATCACCGGGCTACCTGATGGGCGCGTGCTAGTGACCGAGAAGGCCGGGCGCATGCGCATCGTTACGGCTTCCGGTACAGTCAGTGAGCCGATTACGGGCATTCCGGCGGTGAACCCAGCCGGGCAGGGCGGACTGATGGGCGTATGCCTCGACCCTGCTTTCGCCACGAACCGGATGGTGTACTGGTCGTTTTCGGAAGCCCGCCCCGGCGGCAACGTAACAGCCATTGCCAAAGGCAAGCTGGCTACCGATGAACGAACGATTGAAGGGGCCACCGTTATTTACCGGGCCGAGCCGGCCTATGCCGGCACGCTGCACTACGGAGGTAGGGTGGTGTTCGACCGCACCGGCAACCTGCTGGTGAGCACCGGCGAACGGTCGGATTTGGTGACCCGGCCCCAGGCCCAGTTGGTCACGTCGGCTCTGGGCAAGATTATCCGCATCACCAAAGACGGGCAGCCCGCACCCGGCAACCCGGTGTTTGCGCAGGCAGGCGCCCTATCCGAGCTGTACTCCATCGGACACCGGAATCCGCAGGGACTGGCTATCCACCCCGTTACCGGTGAGGTATGGCAGAGTGAGCACGGCCCTCGCGGCGGCGACGAAATAAACCGCCTGCAAGCGGGTGCCAATTACGGCTGGCCTACCATCACCTACGGTATCGAATACAGTGGGCAGCCCATTGGCAGCAGCATTCAGCAACAGGAAGGATTGCAACAGCCCGTGTATTACTGGGACCCGGTGGTATCGCCCAGCGGCATGACCTTTTACAGCGGGAATCGAATAGCGGAGTGGCAGAACAATCTGTTCATCGGCTCGCTGAGCGGTATGCACATTGTTCGCCTGGTTATCGACAACAACCGGGTAGTAGGCGAAGAACGGTTGCTAGCAAGCGAGGAGCAGCGATTCCGCGCCATCACCCAGGGTAGCGACGGCGCCTTGTATGCCATTACCGATCAGGGCCGGTTGTACCGGATTGATAGATCGTAGCACTCGTTTTCCAGGCTTCGCGCCGCAACGCAGTAAGCGCAGGGTAGGGGCGCTTTAATAATCGACTACCCGCTTCCTATCTCCACCAAAAAACCTGCTCTTGATAAACGGAATCTTCCGTTCGTCAAGAGCAAGTTTTTTTGGTGGCAACGGGTAGGGAAGGCTAGCGCGCGTCTGCCTGCACCGCTGCCCCATCTGAAACGTTCGGCTTGATTGCGCGACCGTGCGCGACCGTGCGCGTCACAGATGCGGAACCGGTAAGTGCGCGCGCCCGGCACACACGCCAGCAGAGCAGTAGGCACCCTGTGACGGTATGCGAAAATGACGGCCTCAAATAGCTGTTAGACGCACTCAGGACCTAAAATACCCCCGCCTTTTCACGAGAATACCCCCGCCCGTAGACAGCAGGAGACCGTAGTTTTGCTTCTGAAAACGCCTTGGTACCGTGTGTTTTGCAAACGATTGCGAACGGTAGGGCACGTCTTATAAGCTGCTCTAAAGCGGCATGCTGCTTCTCTAGGGTAGGCGAATAAATGGAAAGTGGTAGACAGGATTCACTTGCCGAAGAGTCGCCGCCGCGCCGCCTATAGTTGCATTCAATCTTCTCCTAAATCCACCAACTCATCTGTATGAAAAACTTCTTCCCCCCGCGATGGTACGCCGCGTACCTACTGCTTTTCTGCTTGTCGATTACGACAGCCTTTGCCCAATCTGCCACGGTGCGGGGCACCGTGCGCGATGAAACGGGCACCGGCCTACCCGGCGTAACGGTGCTGCTAAAAGGCACCACCACTGGCACCGCCACGGGCTCTGACGGCAACTTCTCCTTGGATGTGCCCGATGCCAACGCGGGAGTATTGCAATTCTCCTTTGTGGGCTACAAGCAGCAGGAGGTAGCCATTGGCGGCCGCACTACCCTCAATGTGTCGCTGGGTACGGATAACCAGGTGATGTCGGAAGTGGTGGTAGTGGGCTACGGCAGCCAGGAAAAGCGCACCCTCACCAACGCCGTGACGACGGTGCAAGGCGAAGAGCTGAGCAAGCTGACGGTAGCCGACGTAGGCAGCGCCCTGCAAGGCAAAGCCGCCGGCGTGACGGTGGTAGGCGCGGGCTCGGAGCCCGGTTCGGCCCCGCAAATCCTGATTCGCGGTATTTCGACCATCAACGGCAACAGCCCGCTCTACGTGGTAGACGGCCTCCCGGTGGCCAACATCGACTACCTCAACCCCAAGGACATTGCGACCCTGAGCGTACTGAAAGACGCGGCTTCGGCGGCTATCTACGGCTCGCGGGCGGCCAATGGCGTGGTGCTCATCACCACGAAAGCCGGTGTAAAAGGCGAGCCGCGCATCACGGTAGACGGCACCTTTGGCGTGTCGAACCCAACCAACGTGCCCAACATGGCCTCGGCCAGCGAGTACGCCCGCATTATGAACTTGGCGGCTACCAACTCGGGCAACGCCGCCGTGTACCCTAACCCCGAGCAGTACACCCAGACCACCGACTGGTGGAAGCAAATTGCCCGGCGCGGCATCACGCAGAACTACTCGGTGGGCCTCTCCGGTGGCAGCGACAAGGTAGTGTACTCCACGGGCCTGAGCTATTTCAAGGAGCGCGGCTTGGTACAAGGCTCTGATTTCGATCGACTAGCGTTGCGCATGAAATCGGAGTACCAGGCCACCAAGCGCCTGAAAATAGGGGAGGACTTCAACATCTCGATGACCTCGCGCAACTACCTCAACAGCGGCTCGCTGTTCCGCGACGCCTTCAACGACGACCCCATCACGCCGGCCCGCGTGCCCGGCACCTCCGGCAACCCCTACGACTACTACGGCGCCTCGCCTACTGACGTGGGCAACCCGCTTGCCACCGTGGAGCGCAATGACGACAAGCGCAAGCAGTATTTCCTGGTGGGCACCGTGTACGCCAACTACGAGTTCATTCCGGGTCTGATTGCGGAAACGCGCTTCGGTACCAACAACAACGTGTACCGCCGCAACAACTTCAACCCGTTCTACACCATCGACGCCAACGAGCGCAACCAGGTGAACTCGGTGGTGCGGGAGCACAACATCGAAATCAACTGGAACAACACCAACACGCTGAACTACACCCATGCTTTTGGTGACCATAATGTGTCGGCGCTGGCGGCCGTGACCTTGGAGCGCTTCCAGACGAATACAGAATACACCTCGGGCCAGGGCATTCCTAGCAACGACCCTAGCCTGCGCTACCCCGATGCGGCCACCACAGGCTTTGCCATTGGTGGCAACACCTTCACCAATACCATTGCCTCGCTGATTGGGCGCGTGAACTACGACTACCGCGGCAAGTACCTGCTGGGCGCCAGCATCCGCCGCGACGGCGCCTCGGTGTTCCCGACGGACAACCGCTGGGGCACGTTCCCGTCGGTGTCGGTGGGCTGGCTGGTGTCGGAGGAGAGCTTCTTGAAAAACCAGAACGCTCTGAACTTCGCCAAGCTGCGCGCCAGCTGGGGCCGGGTAGGCAACCAGAACATTGCCAGCCTGACCAACAGCGCCTACACGGGCACCATTGGTAGAACGTATTACGTCACCGGCCCCGACCGCACCCTGCAATTGGGCGCCGTGCAGGGCAACGTGCCTAACCCCAACGTGAAGTGGGAAACCGTGGAGGACTACGACATTGGCGTGGACCTGGGCCTGTTGCAGAACCGCCTGACCCTGACCGCCGACGTGTTCCGCCGCAATACCTACGACATGCTCATGTTCCAGTCGATTCCGGGGCACGCAGGCTACGGCTACAACAGCCCCGTGACCAACGTAGGCAGCATGAATACTAATGGCTTGGACTTCACAGTGGGCTACGCCGAAACCAAAGGTGATTTCACCTACGGTCTGAGCGTAAATGCCACCCGCGCCATCAGCAAGATTGACAAGCTGGCTAACGGGCAGGCCATCTATTCGGGTAACACGCCCATTTTTGGGCGGCCTTCTAAGACTGAGGAAGGTGGCTACGTAGGCGCCTTCTACGGCTACCAGAACACGGGTATTTTCCAAAATCAGGGTGAGGTAGACGCCTACCGTTCGGCCGGCGGCACGCTCATTCAGCCCAACGCCAAGCCCGGCGACTTCCGCTTTGCCGACCTGAACGGCGACGGCGTGATTGACGAGAAAGACCAGAAGTACATCGGCAACCCTACCCCCGACCTGACCTTTGGTGTGAACCTGACCATGGGCTATAAGGGCTTCGACCTGCAAGCCTCGCTCATCGGCAGCCTCGGCAACGACATTGTGAATGCCAACAAGGGCTGGTGGTACTCGGGCAGCTACAACTATAATAAGATTGCTGGCCTCGAAAACATGGCGTGGAGCGGCGAGGGTACTTCGAACTCGGTACCGCGCATTGTCGCCAACGACAACAACCAGAACCTCACGCGCTTCTCCAACTTCTACGTGGAAAACGGCTCCTACGCACGTCTGCGCAATTTGCAGTTGGGCTACACCTTCACCAAGGGCGTGAACACCATGCTGCACACCAGCAGCCTGCGCCTCTACGTGAGCGCCCAGAACCTGCTGACCTTCACCAACTACAGCGGTGTGGACCCCGAAATCGGGTACGGCCGCTCCTACACTGATGGCGCCTCGGCCCTGAACCGCGGCGTGGACCTGGGCAACTACCCCACGGCCCGCACCTTCCTGGTGGGCGCTAACATCGGCTTTTAATTTTCTAAGCTGTTAGCTGATAGCTGTTGGCTATTAGCTTTCTACTGGCTGATAAACAGAAGCTTGGCTTGCATTCTGATGAAAAAAGCTAATAGCTAACAGCCATCAGCTAACAGCTAAAAAAACTCCCGCACTGTATCATGAAAAATATCCGCTTTACTCTCACCCTGATGCTCGGGCTTGGCCTGGGCCTGCAAGGCTGCGAATCGTTCCTGGACAAGCCCCCGCAGGGCCAGCAGAACGTGAACAACTACTACTCCAATGCCGAGGAGTGCAAGGCGGCCGTGATGGGCTGCTACGCCACCACCGACCAGGACGATTGGTGGAAGATTGACCGCACCCGCATGTTCGGCGACGCCGGCTCGGACGACGCCTGGAAAGGCAACGCCATTGCCGGCGACCAGCGCGAGTTTGGCGACTTCGCCCGCTTTTTCTGGCTGCCCAACAACGAGTGGTTCGACAACCGCTACACCCACATCTACCAGTCCATCGGCAACTGCAACGCGGCGCTGGTAGGCATCGAGTCGGCCCCCATCGACAACACGCTGAAGCAGCAACTCATAGGCGAGGTGAAGTTTATTCGGGCCTACAATTACTTTGAGCTGGTGAAGGGCTACGGCGGCGTGCCGCTGGTGCTCACGCCCGTATCCCCGAGCGAGTCGATAACGCTGACGCGCGCTACCGCCGCTGAGGTGTACGCGCAGGTTATCAAGGATTTGCAGGAAGCCGCCGCCGCCCTACCCCTCAAGAGCGCCCGCGCCACCGGCGACCTGGGCCGCGCCACCAAAGGTGCCGCCAACGGCTACCTGGCCAAAGCCTACCTCTACACCGAGCAGTGGGCCCAGGCCCAGCAGGCGGCCGAAACGGTGATGACCTCCAACGAGTACAACCTGAGCACGGACTTCAGCAACATCTGGACGGTGGGCAACGTGAACGGCCCCGAGTCGTTGTTTGAGCTGAACTACAGCCCCAACCAGACGTTCAACCTGGGCACGTCGATGACGGTGATTATGCGCAGCCGTGCCGATGGCGGTTGGGGCTTCAACACGCCCAGCAGCAACCTGGAGCAGGCCTTCATCCAGGAAAACGACCCGCGCCGGCAGTGGACCATCATCCGGCAGGGCGACAACGTGGGACCGAAAACCGCCAATTTCGACTACTCCAACTACGACACCAAGCCCTCGGAAAACGAGTCGGGCCGCATGAGCCGTAAGATTTTCCTACCCCTGGCCGACCGCCCCGCCAACGAGCGGGAGCACGCCCCCCTCAACCGTATTGAGCTGCGCTATGCCGATTTGCTGCTGATGCATGCTGAGGCTTCGTTCCGGCTGGGCCAGGAGGCCAAAGCGCTGTCGTCGCTGAACCTAGTGCGGGCCCGCGCCAACCGCTTGCAGCCCGGCACGGTGCTGCCGCGCACCTCCACGGGCACGGACCTGCTCAACCACATCTGGTTGGAGCGCCGCCTGGAGTTGGCCATGGAAGGCCACCGCTACTACGACTTGGTGCGCCAAAAGCGCCTGGTAGCCGTGATACAAGCCTTCAACGCCGCCCAGCTCACCAGCACCGACCCCTACGATAAGGGCAAAGTGAAAGACCAGATTTCGGAAAAGAACAACCTGTTCCCCATTCCTACCCCCCAGATTCAGCTCTCGGGAGGCAACGTGGTGCAGAACCCCGGGTACTAAAGGGCACTCGACAAACGACACACTGTTCTGTGTCTCGTTTGTTGGACCGGCACCCAGCCGCGACTATTCAGTTCACCCCAGTGGGTCACGCTTGCCGTGGTTCTACTGGGGTGATAAGCGTTTCAGGATGCAGCCGCCACTCCGGTCGCCTTACCACAATACTTAGCAGAAGTATATGAAAAACAACGTAATATGGCCTTTTCGACTAGTGCCTGCCTACTGCTCGGGCGCTTGGGTAGCAGCCCTCCTGCTAAGAGCTGCCACCGCACACGGTCAGTCCTCGACGGCAACAACTGTCGCCATCGACCCGGCTAAAACCTACCAGACTATCGACAACTTCAGCGCTTCTGATGCGTGGTCGTGCCAGTTTGTGGGGCAGTGGCCCGAGGCCAAAAAGAACGCCATGGCCGACTGGCTATTCAGCACGGAGGTAGGGCCCGGCGGGCAACCCAAGGGCATTGGCCTGTCGATGTGGCGCTTTAATATCGGCGCGGGAAGCGCGCAGCAGGGCGAGCAAAGCGGCATCAAGGACGAGTGGCGCCGCGCCGAGTCGTTTCTGACTTCGGACAATACTTACGACTGGACCAAGCAAGCTGGCCAAGTGTGGTTTCTGAAAGCGGCGCAGCAGCGCGGCGTGCGGCAGTTTTTGGGCTTTCTGAATAGTCCGCCCGTGCAATACACCGTCAATGGCAAAGCCTACGCCACCGACGCCAAGACCAACCTGGCTCCCGAGCACTACGCCGATGCGGCCACCTACATGGCCAAGGTAGTAGAAGGCGTGAAGCAGACGACCGGCATCACCTTCGACTATCTGAGCCCCGTAAACGAGCCCCAATGGGACTGGAGCGACGGCGGCCAGGAAGGCACGCCCTTCCGCAACGCAGAAATTGCGGGTCTTACGAAGGCGCTGAACGCACAACTAGTGCAACAAAACCTGCCTACCAAGATTCTGTTGATGGAAGCAGGCAAGCTGAATTACCTGCTGGCAACGGAAGACAAACCCGAGCGCGGCGACCAGATCAACGCGTTCTTTAAACCCAGCTCGCCTACCTACGTGGGCAACCTGCCGCGTGTGGCCTCCATCATTGCCGGGCACAGCTACTTCACCACCTCGCCCTACCCCCAGGCCGTGGCCGTGCGGCAGCAACTAGCCGATAAGGTAGCGCAGGTGCAGGGTCTTCGTTACTGGCAATCGGAGTACTGCATTTTGGGTGATAACGCGGGCGAAATCAACGGCAACAAGCGCGACCTGGGCATCGGGCCGGCGCTGTATTTGGCGCGCACCATCCACAACGATTTGGTGGTAGCCAACGCCGCAGCTTGGCAGTGGTGGGTAGCCATTTCGCCCTACGACTACAAAGACGGCCTCATCTACATCGACCGCAACAAAACCGACGGCGCCTACCACGACAGCAAAATGCTGTGGGCCTTGGGTAACTACAGCCGGTTTGTGCGCCCCGGCGCGGTGCGCGTAGCGGCACAAATAGCCCAGAAAGCCACGCCGGAACAGCAACTATTAGTATCGGCGTACCGCGATGCGGCCAGCAAGCAGCTCGTGGTAGTAGTGGTCAACTCGAGTAACGACGCGGCGGCGCTGAACCTCCAACTGGGCAAGAAAGCCTGGCTTCCGCAACGCACCTACACTACCTCCGCCACCGCCAATTTGGTGCCTACCCCCGCGCCGCGCGCCAAACAGCCGGTGCGGGTCGCGCCGCAGTCTATCACTACCCTCATCGGCAACCTACGCTAAGCACTACCTCCACCTAGCTACTCTTCCTTTCCCATGACCCGTACATTTCTACTTACACTGCTTCTGATAGGGGGCTGGCTTGCCACTACAAGCGCCCACGCGCAAGAGCGCCGCACGCTCCTGTTCAACGACGACTGGCGCTTTCACAAAGGCGACGTGCCCGCAGGCGAAACCACCGGCCTCGACGACCACGCGTGGCGCACTGTGCTGCTCCCTCACGATTGGAGCATCGAAGGGCCATTCAGTCAGGAGTGGGCCAGCGCCACGGCGTTTTTGCCCGGCGGGGTGGGCTGGTACCGCAAGTCGTTTGAGGTGCCCGCTGAGATGCGCGGCAAGAAGGTATTCGTGTATTTCGACGGGGTGTACAAGAACAGTGAAGTGTGGCTCAACGGCCACTCGTTGGGCAAGCGCCCCAGCGGCTTTGCCTCCTTCGAATACGAGCTGACGCCCTACTTGAACCCGAATGGTAAGAACCTGCTGGCCGTGAAAGCGGAGCACAGCCAGGTAGCCGATTCACGCTGGTACACCGGCTCGGGCATCTACCGCAACGTGTACCTGGTAGGCACTGCGCCCGTGCACGTGGCGCGGTGGGGGGTAGGCTTCACCACGCCCGAGGTAACGGCCGTAGCGGCTACGGGGCAGGTGACGGTGGCCGTAACCAACGCCAGCACCACCGCTACGCCGGTGCTGGTAAAGGCCACGTTAACAGATGCCAAAGGCAAGGTAGTAGCCACAGCCCAGCAGCAAGTACAGGCCCAGCCTGGCACCGATACGCCGGCTGTTCTCACGCTGAAAATCAACAAGCCTACTCTGTGGTCAGTAGAGAATCCGAACCTGTACAAGTTGCGCGTGGCGCTATCGGTGCAAGGGAAACCCCTTGATGCAGTGGAGGAGGAGGTAGGCGTGCGCACCATTCGGTTTGATGCTGCGCAGGGTTTCTTTCTGAATGGCAAGAACCTCAAGCTCAAAGGCGTGTGTCTGCACGACGATGCCGGCGCGCTGGGCGTGGCCGTGCCGTTGGAAGTGTGGGAGCGGCGCCTGAAAGCGCTAAAAGAGGTAGGCTGCAACTCCATCCGCATGAGCCACAACCCCCACGCCGATTACTTCTACACGCTCTGCGACCGGATGGGCTTCCTGGTGATGGACGAGGCCTTCGATGAGTGGGAGGTAGGCAAAAACAAGTGGGTGGAAGGATGGAACGTGGGCACGCCCGCCAAGTTTGGCTCGCACGAGCATTTCCAGGAGTGGGCCGACCGTGACCTGCGCGACATGATTCTGCGCAACCGCAACCGGCCATCTATTATTATGTGGAGCATCGGCAACGAAATTGACTACCCCAACGACCCCTACTCCCACGAGGTGCTGAACACCGGCCGTAATCCGCAGATCTACGGCAAAGGCTACCTACCCGACCACCCGCCGGCCAGTCGGCTGGGCGTGCTGGCCCGGCACCTAGTGGAGGTAGCCAAGCAGTATGACACCTCGCGGCCCATTACGGCGGCGCTGGCGGGCGTGGTCATGTCCAACTTCACCGACTACCCCGATGTGCTGGACGTAGTGGGCTACAACTACCAGGAGTTTCGCTACCCCGAAGACCACCAGAAATACCCCAACCGCATCATCTACGGCAGCGAAAACGGCATGGGCCGCGCCGCCTGGGCAGCCGTTGATACCAACGCCTACATCTCGGCCCAGTACCTCTGGACGGGCATCGACTATATGGGTGAGGCCGGCAAGTGGCCCCAGCGCAGCAATGGCGCGGGCCTGCTGGACCTGGCCGGTTTCCCGAAACCCGAATACTACTTCCGCCAAAGCCTCTGGACTACCAAGCCGATGACGTACGTGGCCGTTGCGCCCGCACCCAAAGCCGGCGACTCGCCTAACGTAAACCACCGCCGCCTTCAGCCTACCTGGAACTGGCCTGCCGGCGAGCAGGTGCGGGTGGTAGGCTTCACGAACTGCGAGGCCACGGAGTTGGTGCTGAATGGAAAATCGCTGGGCCGCAAAACCGGCCGCGAGGTGTATTGGGACGTGCCCTACCAGCCGGGTACCCTCTTACTCAAAGGATACAACCAAGGCAAGGAGGTCAGCCGCACCGAGTTACACACTGCCACCGCGCCGCACGCGCTGCAAGCCACGGCCTATCAAACCAAGCTCGCAGCCAGCACCCACGAGCTGGCGCAGATGGAGGTGCGCGTGGTAGACCAAAGCGGCAACCTAATGCAAGATGCCACCCACGAAATTAGCGTGTCGGTGCAGGGTCCCGGCATGGTGGTGGGCATCGAAAGCGGCGACTTGGCCAGCCATGAGGACTACCAAGCACCCAAGCACCGTGCTTACCACGGCAAGCTATTGGTGTTTGTGCAGCCCACTGGCGCGGGGCGTATCAGTGTGCAGATGCAGGCGCCAGGGCTGCAAAGCCAGCAGGTAACGCTGCAAGCGAAATAACGGCAGAAGCTGCCGCGTTTACGCTAAAAGGCCCGGCGGGTAGCAATACCGGCTGGGCCTTTAATATGCAGCAAGTGACGGGAAGCCTGGTTACTTCGTGGGCATCAGCACCGCATCAATGGACTGTACAATGCCGTTGGAAGCCACAACATCGGTGTTGACCACGTTGGCAGTGTTGCCTTTGGCGTCTTTAATCATAATGGACTGGCCCTGGCGCATCACTGTGAGCGTTTCGCCCTGTACCGTGGTAAGCGTCTGACCGTCTTTCAGATTGGCCGCCAGATAGCTGCCGGGTACCACATGGTAGGAAATCAGCATTGCTAACTGCTGCTTGTTGGCGGGTTTCAGCAGCTCATCTAGTTTGCCGCTGGGCAGCTTGTTGAAGGCTGCGTCGGTAGGCGCAAAAACGGTGTATTTGGTGGTGCCGCGGGCCTTATCGTCGAGGCCAGCCGCTTTCACGGCTTTCATCAGGGTGTTATGGTTGGACGAAAGCCGCGACATATTGAGCAGATTGCCGTTGGCCTGATTGGTAACCGGGGCGCCGGTTTGCGCGAGGGCCGTGGTATCAAGACCGGCAACCAGCAGGCCGCAGCAAAGAGCAGAAGTGAAAAGCAGATTTTTCATAGGTGTTTGCAGTATTTGTAAAGAGCTTATAGATATGTACTTACGGAGGTAGTAGGATAGGGTTCGTATAGTAACGCGTTCATCTGACCTAGCCGGCAAGACTACTGTTTAGTTTTCTTGGGTAATCATATCTACCACCAGCGTTGCCATCATGACCTTATCCTTGGGCTTGCTTTCGGCGATGAGTAGGGTAAGGGCACTAAGCCATTATCGGCGAGAACCGTCGGGCGTATGTCAGTGAGAATTTCTTATTGATTGCCTTTTCTAACAATCTATTTTTCCTGTAACTACGCCTGCCCATCGGGCTATTGATAGAACAAAACGTCTTGAGTAGTATACATAAGACTTGTTCCTAAATAATCTCTTTTCGTTTTCTGAGATGCCAATTCCAGATTCCGCAAGCCAGGGCCAACAGGCGG
>NZ_JAHWGL010000024.1 GCF_019334315.1 Hymenobacter profundi | reverse complement strand
TCATTGGTGCGATAGTCGTTCTACCGTGAGAAGGTCCTTCGCTCCGCTCAGGATGACACACGAGCGTTAATTCAACAAAAAACGGCCCCGCAACCAACGTTGCGGGGCCGTTTCTATAAGCATCCGATTCAGCGAAATCTGCCGAATCAGCGACAATCTGCGATGATTACATCATGCCGCCCATGCCACCCATGCCGCCCATACCAGCGGCACCGCCGCCAGCACCGCCTTTGTCTTCCTCAGGCTCGTCGGTGATAACTGCTTCCGTGGTCAACAGCAGGCCAGCAATGCTGGCTGCGTTTTCCAGGGCCAGACGCGTTACTTTGGTGGGGTCTAGGATACCAGCGGCTACCAGGTTCTCGTACCGGTCTTCGCGGGCGTTGTAACCGTAGTCACCTTTGCCGTCGCGCACTTTCTGTACTACTACCGAGCCTTCGCCACCGGCGTTAGCCACAATGGTGCGCAGGGGAGCTTCGAGGGCCGTGCGGATAATGTTCACGCCGGTACGCTCGTCGCTGTTAACGGTGTCAACTGCTTCCAGAGCATCCAAAGCACGTACCAATGCTACACCACCGCCGGGTACCACGCCTTCCTCAACGGCGGCGCGAGTAGCGTGCAGGGCATCGTCTACGCGGTCTTTCTTCTCCTTCATCTCTACCTCCGTAGAAGCACCGATGTAGAGGATAGCCACACCACCCGACAGCTTGGCCAAGCGCTCTTGCAGCTTCTCCTTGTCGTAGTCGGACGTAGTGGTGCCGATTTGGGCTTTGATTTCGTTTACGCGAGCCGTAATGGTCTCCTTATCACCGCGGCCATTGACAATCGTCGTGTTGTCTTTGTCGATGATGATCTTCTCAGCCTGACCCAAGTACTCTAGCGTAGCGCTGTCGAGCTTGTAGCCACGCTCTTCGCTGATAACCGTACCGCCCGTCAGAACAGCAATGTCTTCCAGCATCGCCTTACGACGGTCGCCGAAGCCAGGAGCTTTCACGGCAGCAATTTTCAGCGAGCCGCGCAGCTTGTTTACTACCAGCGTAGCCAGCGCCTCACCGTCTACGTCTTCCGAGATGATAACCAGCGGCTTACCCGTCTGAACTACCTGCTCCAGTACGGGCAGCAGCTCTTTCATGGTGCTCACTTTCTTGTCGTAGATCAGAACGAAGGGGTTTTCAAACTCCGCTTCCATCTTCTCCGGGTTGGTTACGAAGTAGGGCGACAGGTAACCACGGTCAAACTGCATGCCTTCCACCGTTTTCACTTCGGTTTCAGTGCCACGCGCTTCTTCTACCGTAATAACGCCTTCCTTGCCTACTTTGTCCATCGCGTCGGCAATCATCTTACCGATTTCCGCGTCGTTGTTGGCCGAAATAGTGCCAACCTGCGCGATTTCCGACGAATTCTCAATTTTCTTCGACTGCGACTTCAGGTTCTCCACAACGGCTTTCACCGCCTTGTCGATACCACGCTTCAGGTCCATCGGGTTAGCACCGGCAGCTACGTTCTTCGAGCCAGCCGTGTAGATAGCCTGGGCCAGAACGGTAGCAGTGGTCGTGCCATCACCAGCCTGGTCGGCAGTTTTGCTGGCTACTTCTTTCACCAGTTGAGCGCCCATGTTTTCGATGGGATCTTTCAACTCAATTTCTTTGGCTACGGTTACACCATCTTTGGTGATGGTGGGGGCGCCAAATTTCTTGTCAATAACCACGTTGCGGCCTTTGGGGCCCAGGGTTACTTTCACGGCATTCGCCAGTTTATCCACGCCGCGCTTCAGACGGTCGCGGCCTTCGGTATCAAATTGGATGTTCTTAGCCATCTTGGTATTGAGGGGGAATTACTGCAAAAAAGAAAGGAAAGGGGTGTCGACTTACAGAACGGCAAAAATGTCCGACTCCTTCATAATGAGGTAGTCTTTGCCTTCTACAGTGATTTCAGTGCCGGCATATTTGCCATACAGCACCTGGTCGCCCACGCTTACCTGGGGCTTAATGGCAGTGCCATTGTCGGCCACTTTGCCTTCGCCTACGGCTACTACTTCGCCGCGCTGGGGCTTCTCCTTGGCCGTGTCGGGGATGATGATGCCAGATTTGGTCTTTTCCTCGGCAGCGGCCGGCGCGATGATAACGCGGTCAGCCAGCGGTTTAATGCTTAGTGACATATTGGTTGTTTTGGGTGAAAGTGAATGTAAAACTAAGGGGTGCTGGTAGAGGAACACTTCTTATGCCAGCCCACCAAAACCTGACAGAATGAACGCCCAAACTTGATTTTCGGGCTTTTTAGCCTGTCAGGACTGCCATACGTGGCAGGGTGGCGGTGGTTGTGATGGCACTGTGTCTTCTCGGCGAGATGCACGAATGCCATAAAAAAACCAGCCGCTTTTCAGAAAAGCGGCTGGTTTTATAGTCAGGTTCGATACGTGTGGAGTGATTACTCTGCGGCTGGAGCGGGGGCGGGAGTAACCGGGGCCGGCGCAGCTGGTTGCTGAGCTGGTGCGCCGGCCGGGGCCGGTGTGGCGCCCGTGCCAGGGATGGCGGGCGCTGAGGGTAGGGTAGGCGTTTCGAGGGCGCGCTGCTGGTTGATGCTGCGAACGGGACCATTGCCGCCACCGCTAGCCAGCATGTGGCTACCCAGCGACAAAACCATCAGGGCAATAGCAAAGCCCCAGGTTAGTTTTTCCAGCAGGTCGCCGGTGCGTTTCACGCCCATAAGCTGGGCCGTACCGCCCGCACCAAACTGGCTGGAAAGTCCGCCGCCTTTCGGATTCTGGGCCAGAACCACCAGCGCCAGCAGCAAGCAAACGATAAAGACAAGAACAAGCAGTGCGTAATACATACTATTCCGAAGATTTCAGTTGTGCAATTTGGTCGGCAAAGTACGCCTTTTTTTCCGGCTGCCGCACCATCAGGCGCTCATATATTTCAATGGCCTTGGCGGTTTTGCCCTGCTTCACCATAATTTTTGCCAGACTCTCTGAGGCCAGCGCGGGGGTAGCGCTGGTGCTGGGTACCGATAAATCGGTTTGTTCCTCAGCGGGTGGTACCACGGCTGGCGCTTTTAAACGAGGCTGGTTTTTGAGGAATTGGTCGATGATAGCCAGGGTTTTACGCGGGGCCGGCTGTTGTGCTGCCACATGATCTAAGAGCAGCGCATCGGGGAGGAAGAAGCCAGTGTGCGGTAAGTCGGTGGTGTAGGTGTCGTGCGGTTGCAGGCTGGTGCCCAAGCGGCTACCCAGGTCTAAGCCGTAGCCAATGCTAGGGTCGGCGTAGAATGGCGGACTGGCTGCGGTACGCGTAGGTGGGGTAGGAGTCTCAGTAGCGGGCGTGTCGTCGAATAGCTCATAAACGGCTGGGGCTGGTAGCCTTGAATCGGCCAAGCCAAACTCAAAGCGCGAGGACCCCGCGTCGGCCGGCGGCCGAATGGGCGGTGCCGTGGCGGGCAGTAAGTCTTCTACTACAACAGGAACGGCGGCTTCATGGGTAACTTCCTCCGCAGTTTTCGTAACGGCTTCAGCTTCTGTTATTTCCTCGGCAGTAGGCACTACCTCATCCGTTTGCTCCACTAGCTCAGCTTCCGGCTCGGCTGCAATATCTAAGGCTGGCGGAGAATCGCCAAGCGCTGGTAATGAAGTAGCAAATACTTCATTTGAGTCCGAAGCGGGGACATCAGTCTCGGCAGCAACCAAAACTTCCTCCTCAACTGGCTCAGCGGGTACCTCAACAAGTACGGAAGCTACCGGCTGTTCTTCCGTCGTTGGCATTTCGGCCAGGGGTAGCTCAGGAACGGCTAGCTGAACTGATTGCACAGAAGCAAGTGCTGAAGTAGCAGTAGGTAGCAGCACGTCGGGTTGCTCAATGAGCAAGCGCAGCAACTGACGGTCGGCGGCGTAGGTAGCCGCCCGACGCAAGCGCTGGCTGGCCAGCATACTACCCTTGTCGTGCGCGGCTTTGGCGAGCAGTAAGTGAGCGGTCTGGCAATAAGGAAAGGCCGTAGCCAGCTGCACCAGCTCCTGATTTTCGGCTTCCGATATAGAGCCGACATGGTCCAGAATATGCAGCAGCGACGCGCGAGTCATCTTTTAAAGCGTTAAGTGTTAAGAGTAACTATCGCAGAACGTCATTTCGACTATAAGAAAAAATCTCACGTGCGATGGATGCTAACTCAATCGTCAGAAATTACTGTTGCAGAACGTCATTTCGACCGTAGGGAGAAATGACGTTCTGCAACAGTCCTATATCACCAGTTGGCCACCGACTTATTGAATACGTCGGTGATGATGTTGGTGGTAATTCTGCGGATAGAGGATGGGTCGCTATTGATTGCGACAATGGACTGCGATGCGGGAAAGTCGCCGTTGCTCTGGAAGGTTTGCTCGAAGCTCTGGGTATCGTCCTTGGTATTGATGAATTTCACCCGTACCTGGATGGTAAGGCGGTTCACGCCGGCTTGGTCCACGTTGCCCTCACGCTGAATAGCGGCCGGGGCAAAATCGTAGGCAATAATCTGACCTTCAATCTGTAAGTCGCCATCGCGCTGCTGCATCTTGAGCGGCGTGTTGCGCTGAAAGTAATCCTTGAAATCTTCCGTAAACTGCTGCGACAGCGCCGAAGGGCCATTACTGGAGTTGTTTTGGAAGGTAGCAATGGACATAGTCTTCACCGACGGATCAATGTTGGTCCCGGTGAAGGAATAAACCGAGCAACCACTTAAGATTACGCTCATAGCTAGTAGCTGATAGCTGATAGCTTTTTTGTACTTCCTATTCAGGAAATTAAAGGCTAACAGCCAATGGCTAACAGCTAACAGCTCAGAAAACCTATGCTTGTTCCAAATCATACTGTTTGAGCTTGCGGTACAACGTGCGCTCGGAGATGCCCAGGTCGTGGGCGGCGTACTTACGCTTGTTGTTGTGCTTTTTTAACGCTTTGATAATCATCTCCTTTTCCTTGGCTTCTAGGGAAAGGGTTTCCTCTTCCGTCTCGTGCGGAATATCTTCAACGCGCTGCTCCTCTTCTTCGTATTCGGTGGCGTCTTCTACCTCAGGGTGCATGAAGTAATCCGACGAAGCGCCGGCCGTATCGGGGCGGGCGTTCAAGCGGCCTCCCTCGTAGGGTGCCACGTTGAGGTTCGTAAACAGGTGGCTGTTTTGGCGCAACAGTTCCTGCGCTTCCTGAGGCCGCTGACCGGCAGCCAGATCCAGCACCAACTTCTTCAGGTCGGTCATGTCGCGGCGCATGTCGAAGAGCACCTTATATAATAAGTCGCGCTCGGAGTAGGCGTTACCCGCGCCGTCGGTGGCCGGACCCGCCGCGCTCAGCAGCATGGGCAAGTTGCTGCTCTGCTCCTGGGGCAGGTACTGGCGCAGGTGGGTAGCATCCACCTCGCGCTCCATTTCCAGCACCGACATCTGCTCGGCCACGTTCTTAAGCTGGCGAATGTTGCCGGGAAAGCGGTAGCGTTGCAATTCCCGCACAGCCTCCGGCGACAGCGAAATGGGCTTCACGCGGTAACGGTCGGCAAAATCGGTGGCGAACTTGCGGAACAGCAGGTAGATATCATCGCCCCGCTCTCGTAGGGGCGGTACGGTGATGGGCACCGTATTGAGGCGGTAGTAGAGGTCTTCGCGGAAACGGCCGTTGCGCACGGCTTCCAGTAGGTTTACGTTGGTAGCAGCCACCACGCGTACATCGGTTTTCTGCACTTTGGAAGAGCCTACCCGAATAAAATCGCCGTTTTCCAGGACGCGCAACAGACGGGCCTGCGTACCCAGCGGCATTTCCCCAATTTCGTCGAGAAAGATGGTGCCGCCGTTGGTCACCTCAAAATAGCCCTTGCGAGCCTCATTGGCACCCGTGAAAGAGCCCTTTTCGTGCCCAAACAGCTCCGAATCGATGGTGCCCTCGGGTATGGCGCCGCAGTTGATGGCAATAAACTGCCCATGCTTGCGGGGCGACAGCGCGTGAATAATCTTAGAAAACGACTCCTTACCGGAGCCGCTCTCGCCCGTTATCAGCACCGTCATATCGGTAGGCGCTACCTGCGCCGCCACCTGAATGGCGTAGTTCAGCGCCGGCGCATTACCGATAATACCGAAGCGCAACTTTATACTTTGAATCTCAGATGGTGTCAAGGTCGTGGTAGGTTTTCGTAGAGTAGACGAAAAGCGGAGTGTTCTATTTGGCGTGTAAATGGGTGTATCAGCAAGCGTAGCATGACGCTTGCTGATACACCCATTACTCTATACCGCTTCTCCCAATAGCGCCCCGCCGGTCGTGCTGCTCACGAATACGTTCACGTAATCGCCTTTCTGGAAGCTGCCTTTTGGGAAGATAACCACCTGGTTCTGGCTGTTGCGGCCGCTCAGGTGCTCTTTGGAGCGCTTGGAGGTGTTCTCTACCAATACTTTATGCACGCGGCCTACCATGCGGGCGTAGCGGGCGCGGGCGTGTAGCTGCTGCCGGTCGATGATTTCCTGCAAGCGGCGCTTCTTGGTTTCCAACGGAATGTCGTCTGCCAGCTTGCGGGCGGCTAGCGTGCCGGGGCGCTCCGAGTAGAAGAAGTTGTAGCCCATGTCGTACTGCGCGAAGTCGATGAGCGTCAGGGTATCCTGGTGCTCTTCCTCGGTTTCGGAGCAGAAGCCAGCAATCATATCAGTGGAGATGGCACAGTCGTCGCCAAGGATGCGGCGGATGGCCTGCACGCGTTCCTCGTACCAGGGCCGGTCGTAGGTGCGGTTCATTAGCGCTAGCACCCGCGAGTTGCCGCTCTGGGCAGGTAGGTGAATATACTTGCAGATGTTCTCGTGCCGCGCCATCGTGTGCAGCACCTCGTCGGTGATGTCTTTGGGGTGGGAGGTGGAGAAGCGCACGCGCAGCTCGGGGCTTACCAGCGCCACACGCTCCAACAGTTGGGCAAAGTTGACGCGCTCGGCGCCATCTTCGCTGGCCCACTTATAGGAATCTACATTCTGGCCGAGCAGCGTAACTTCTTTGTAGCCAGCTGCTACCAAGTCACGGGCCTCTTGTACAATGCTGTGCGTATCACGGCTGCGCTCGCGGCCGCGGGTGAAGGGCACTACGCAGAACGAGCACATGTTGTCGCAGCCGCGCATGATGCTGATGAAGGCCGTGACGCCGTTGCTGTTCAAGCGCACGGGCGTGATATCGGCGTAGGTTTCCTCACGGCTCAGCAACACGTTCACGGCCTTCTGGCCCCCGTCGACCTGTGAAATCAGTTGGGGTAGGTCGCGGTAGGCGTCGGGGCCGACTACTAGGTCTACAATTTTCTCCTCCTCTAAAAATTTGGTTTTCAGGCGCTCGGCCATGCAGCCTAACACGCCTACTAACATGCCTGGACGGCGCTTTTTGTGCGAGTTGATTTGCTTGAGGCGCATACGTACCGTTTGCTCAGCCTTCTCGCGGATGGAGCAGGTATTAAGCAGCACTAGGTCGGCGCCGGCCAGATCGTCGGTGGTGTCGAAGCCCTCGTTGAACAGAATGCTCGACACGATTTCGGAGTCGGAGAAGTTCATCTGGCAGCCGTAGCTCTCGATGTAGAGCTTGCGTTGCCGGCCGGTGCGGGTGGCCGGGCTCACGCGCACGGCCTCCGTGGGCTCGTGGGCATGCGTGGTGGCGTCTACCGACGGCGTATCGAGGGTAGGCGTATCAAGAAAATCGAGGGTAATCAGCGGTTGAGACATGGAGGCGCGCAGCTTCAGCTTCACATTTTGGGAGTGTCAAAGGTAAGGTTTTTACCGCAGAAATGACAGAATGGCAGAGGGGATGATGTGGTGATTGATGACGTGTTGATGTGTAGACTATTGTCATCCTAAGTAGAGCGAAGGACCTTATTACGTGAGAATGATGCTCGTAACAACGACTCGTTCTCACGTGATAAGGTCCTCCGCTCTGCTCAGGATGACAACTGTTTTCCATTCACTATCTCACCAATTCCAACACGGCGCGAATATCTTCAACCTGCTTGAAAGCAATACCTTCCAGCAGAGCTGGGTCAACATGCTCAAAAATCCAGTTGGTGTGGTAGGGGACGTGTACGGCCTGGAAACCCAGCCGCGCCACAGGCAGAATATCCGACTTCAGCGAATTACCAATCATCACAAACTCCTCAACCGTTGCGTTATAGCGCGTCAGGAGGCGGCGGTACGTGGCCTCGTCTTTCTCGCTGACTACCTCCACATGGTCGAATAGCTCGCCCAGGCCAGAGCGAGCAATTTTGCTTTCTTGATCGAACAGGTCGCCTTTGGTGAGCAGGAGTAGGCGGTGGCCGCGCCGGCGTAGCTCCGTGAGAACTTCCACTACGCCGGGTAGGGGCTCAATGGGAAAGCGCAGCAAGTCTTTGCCCATTTCTAGAATCTGTTGGATGTCGTTGCCCGTGACGGCGCCGTTGGTTAGTTGAATGGCCGTTTCGATCATGGAAAGCATGAACGACTTGGCGCCATAGCCAAACAACTGCATGTTGCGGCGCTGCACGGCGTTGAGGTGGGTGCTGATGTAGGCTACGTCGCCGCAGTGCGCCATAATCTCAAACAAACGGGTCTCTACCCGGTCGAAATGCGGCTGATTGGGCCAAAGGGTGTCGTCGGCATCAAAAGCAACCAAATAGGAAGCAGACATAAGGGAGCAGTAGAGAGGCTAGAAAAGCCGCGAAGTTACCGAACTTGCCGCCCATGAAACATCTCGTTGATCTGGCTTCCTGGAACCGCCGGGAGCATTTTGCCTTCTTTTCCACTTTCGATGAGCCCTTTTTTGGCTTGGTAGCACCGGTTGACTGTACCCAGGCGCGGGCTGAAGCGAAACGGCTGGGCGTGTCGTTTTTCCTGTATTACCTCTACCACTCCTTACAGGCTGCCAATCAGGTACCGGAGTTCAGAACGCGTATTGAAGACGGGCAAGTGTACCAATACGACCGGGTGCACGCCTCCGCCACCATCGGCCGGGCCGACCATACATTTGGCTTCTCCTTTATGGAAGCGCACGACGCGCTACCCGATTTTGTAACCGCCGCTACCGCCGAAATAGCGGCCGTGCAGGCCAGTACCGGCCTTCGGCTCAACGACACCACCGGCCGCCCCGACGTACTGCACTGCTCGGCCATTCCGTGGGTGCGTTTCAGCAGCCTTACCCACGCCCGCAACTTCCGCCACCCCGACAGCTGCCCCAAGATTTCATACGGCCAAACGTACGAGGAAAACGGCCGCATCTGGCTGCCCGTGGCCGTCAACGTCCACCACGGTCTTGCTGATGGCTACCACGTGGGTCAGTTTTTAGAGAAGTTTCAGCAGGGGCTGAATGGGGAAGAGGCTTGAGGATAGGAAGTCTGTCATCCTGAGCAGAGCGAAGGACCTTATCACGCCTGAACAAGTCGTTGTTACGAGTATCGTGCTAACGTGATAAGGTCCTTCGCTACGCTCAGGATGACACACGTTTTTTTACTCACTCACTCACTCACTCACTCACTCACTCACTTCCGCGCCTAGTACTTCCAGCATGGCCTTGGCTTTCAGCAGACACTCGGCGTATTCCTGCTCGGGCACCGAGTCATACGTAATAGCCGAGCCAACTTGAAACGAGAGGTAGCCCGTGTCGGCGCGGTATTGCATGGAGCGGATGACCACGTTGAACTCGAACGAGCCATTGGGCCAAGCGTAGCCGAGGCAGCCGCTGTAGAGGCCGCGGCGGGTGCGCTCGTACTGCTCGATGAGCTGCATGGCCCGTATCTTGGGGGCGCCGGTCATAGAGCCCATAGGGAAGGTAGCGCGCAAGATGTCTACCAAGTCTGCGTCGGGGCGCAACTCGGCTTCTATGGTCGAAATCATCTGCCACACATGGCGGAAGGGGTAGAGGCCGAACAGTTCCGGCACCCGCACCGAGCCGGTTTGTGCTACGCGGGCCAGATCGTTGCGCACCAAGTCCACAATCATGAGGTTCTCGGCGCGCTCTTTTTCGTTGTGCAATAGCTGGTAGCGTTGCTGCTCGTCCTCGGCTGGGGTAGTACCGCGCCGAATGGTACCTTTAATGGGTTGAGAAAGGATGACCGACTCATGCTGAGACAAAAATCGCTCGGGCGAGGCGCAGAGCAGGTAGTGGTCGGCTAACTTATAGAAGCCCGCAAATGGCATTGGCGAGGCTTCGTTCAGGCGCAGATACGTAGCCACGGGGTCGAGCACAACGTCCTCCGCGAAAAACTCCATGCACAGGTTCAGCTCGTACACTTCCCCATTCAAAATGTCTTCGCGCACGGCCTCTACGGCTGCTGTATAGTCGGCTTTGGGTAGGCGCGGGCGCATGGTGGCCACGCGGGGCGCAGCCGGGGTAGGCGGAACGGTGTCCAGAATAGCCGCCAGTACCTCGTCGGTATCACCATGAATCTCCAGCGCATCTTTGCGCCAATGCAGCCAGGTTTGGGGCGTGAAGAAATGCAGCGTGGGCCACTCCAGGCCAGTAAAATTGTGGCTGTGCAGAGCCTCTATCTCATTTTTTAGCTCATAGGTCAGAATGCCGAAGCGCGGCCCGGCAGGGGCCTTTTGCTGCATCCAAAGGCGCAATTCATCTAGACAGGTAGGAGAACCCGTAGCTGAATCAGCCACGCCCAGCAGCCGTTCAAACGGCCCATTGGGGTAGGACAAGTGGTGGTTGGGCTCGTAATAAGCGCAATAGCGATACTGCGTCGCCCATTGCAAGGCTTGCGCCCGAAAATCGGGTGGTAGCTCAGAGTAAGAGATAGTCAGCACAAAGCAAAGATGCAGGCAAAACGGGGTAGAATAGTGTGAATGCTTTACTGAGCCAACGCCGCCAGGGCCACTTTTGCTTTGGTATCGGTGCTATTTTTATACTCGTGCTTAGGGTAGCTGAGCGCCTTTTGAAAATACGAACGCGCCGTATCTTCTTTCCCATCAGTCTGATACAGATAGCCTAGCTGAAGGGCCGATTGCGGTGCGAAGTAGTAAGGGGCCGTGCCTGCCAAGGTAATCGTGCGCGCATAATAACGGCGGGCCGAGTCAGGCTGACCGTGTAAATGCCAAGCGCGGGCTTGACGATAAGGCCATTCTAGTCGGTCGCGCAGAGGAGTAGTGGGCGTGAGAACAAAGGTGCGTAGCGTGGCGAGTGCCTCGGGGTAGTAGCCGCCGTCGGTTTGCAGGCGGGCGCGGGTGAGGATGCGGTGGAGGGGTAGGGCGTCGTCGTAGAAACGCTGCGCATAGTGGTCTTCCTCCAGCACGTCGCGGCCCTGCGCGTCAATCTGCCGACGGTACTGCGTGGCGGCCGTTTGGTTGCCGCCCAGCCAAGCGGCCAGATAAAGCTTAAAGTACGCATCCTTGCGGTAGTGCTGGCCACGATATTCACGCAGAAATTGTTGATTTTCAGTTTCTGACGCCGCGTATTGGCCCTGATACAACAGCAGGTCGGCGGCCATGTGGTGCAGATAGGGCAGGGGGAGGTAAGCCGCGCCGGTAGGGCGGCTCCGGTAGGCGACCAGCGCCGCCGCCGTGTGGTGCAGTTTTTTGCGCTGACTAATCGTTAAATAGCTGAGCAGTAAGTTGTCAGGTTGTTGTGCGGCTAGTTGCTCAAACTGCTGGGCCGTCGCTTCGCCGTCTTTCAGATACGTTTCGCGGAGCAGCGCTAGAATCAGGCGCGACTCAAACTGAAAATCATGGGACGAGCGGGCGGCGGCCGTCAGGTTACGCAAGCCCGTTTCCACGCTACCCGGTAGGCCCAGTAGCTTCAGAAACCAGCGGTAGTTTTCGGGTAGTGAGCCAATAAAGAACTGAAGCATCCCCAGCGTTTTGCGGGCCGGCAGATAGGCGGGGTAGCGTTGGGCCACGGCCTGCATCTGCTGATAAGCCTGCCGCAGACTCCACGCCCCCCGAATCTCGTGCCCAAACGTGACCTGCGCCGCCGCCTGGTGCAGCCGAATTTCGGCACGGGCGTAGTCGGGCAGGGCACCGGCCTGCTTTTCCAACAAAGCCAGTCGCTGATCCTGCGCGGCCACGGTGGCCGCGTAACGCCCGGCATCCTGCGATACCAATAGTTCCGCAAAGTCGATGCAGTCCTGCACCAGTAGGGTCCCGGCAGCCGTGGCGGATTCGTTGCGTAGCAGGACGCGGGCCGTAGCGGGGCGCAGCTTCAGCAGTTCAGCGTAGGCGCGGGCAGCAGTGGGTGTGAGGGTACGCGGCGCTTCCCGCGAAGAGGCACCCACGCCGACGTGCGCGGCAAGAAGTAGTGCCGCGAGCAGCACATGCGTGACTATGCGTTGAGTAAGCAGGACGAAAAACCAACACCTCATATAGCAAAAAAGGAACGACCCAGGGGCCGTTCCTTTTCAAAATACAGCTGAAAACTTATTCAGCGCGGGCCGCTACATCAGCCAGAATCCGGCCGCAGTGCTCGCACACAATGATTTTTTTATGCGACATGATATCGGCTTGGCGCTGCGGGGGCACCGTGTTGAAGCAGCCACCACAGGCATCGCGCTTCACGGGCACCACGGCCAAGCCGTTGCGCACGTTGCCGCGAATACGGGTGTAGGCTGTCAGCAGGCGCTCTTCGATGGGCTGGGTAGCCTCACCGCGCTCGTCCATCAGCTTCTTCTCGTCGGCTTCGCTTTCCCCTACAATGGTTTGCAACTCAGCTTGCTTGTTGTCGAGATCCTTGCGTCGCTCATCGAGGCGCTGCTTGGTGCCGCTGATTTCGGTGTTTTTCTGCTCAATCTGATACTGAGCTTCCTTAATTTTCTTTTCCGAAATCTGAATTTCCAGCTTTTGCAGCTCAATTTCTTTGGCAATAGCCTCGTACTCACGGTTGTTGCGCACGTTTTGCTGCTGGTCCTCATACTTGCGAATAAGGCCATCGGCGTCCTTGGCGTTTTGCTTGCGCTGTTTGATCTGGTCGTTCAGGCCCGAGATTTCTTCGTCAAACTTGCTTACGCGTACTTCGTAGCCAGCAATTTCGTCCTCCAAATCCCGCACTTCTTCGGGCAAATCGCCCCGCACACGCCGAATTTCATCGAGTTGCGAGTCAATACGCTGCAAATTCAGCAACGCTTCCAGCTTACTAGCAACGGGGGTATCCGCGGAGGTATTAGAAATCATATCGAACGGGGTTGGTCAGGGTCTCAGCAATTAAGACCGCAAATTTACGGGTAAATGCGCTTGTAAGCAAGTCCCGGAAAATCTCGCTGGTAAACTGCTCACTTTCGTAGTGGCCCACATCGCACAGCATCAACTGGCCTTCGGCGGCAAAATACTCGTGATATTTCAAATCGCCGGTTACGTAGGCCTGTGCGCCGGCTGCCCTAGCTTTGCCGGTAAGGAAGCTGCCCGCGCCGCCACACAAGGCTACTGTTTTAATAGGCTGCGCAAACTCGGTGTATTTCACCACTGGCACGCCCAGTGCTGCCCGCAGCCGTGCTCGGAACTCCTGCGGTGGCAGCGGCTCAGGCAGTTCGCCTACCATACCGCTGCCTACATCCTGGTGCACATTTTCCAGCTTTATCAGCTCGTAGGCTACTTCCTCATAAGGATGTGCCTGCCGTAGCGCCCGCAGGGCGGCGCCTTGCAAGTGCAATGGTAGGAGCACTTCCACACGTTGCTCCTGGGCCGTTTCAGGTTGGCCGGGCGTACCCTGAAATGGGTTCGTGTCGGCACCAGGCGTGTAGGTGCCCGTGCCATCCGTGCGGAAGCTACACTGGGAGTAGTTGCCTACCTGGCCGGCACCAGCATCATATAGGGCCTGCAAAACGGCGTCGGTGTGAGTAGGCGGTACGTAGGTGACAAGCTTGCCCAGTGTGCCGAATTTAGGATCAAGAATGCGCAGGTTTTGCAGGCCGAGCTTGTCGGCCAGCTTGCGGTTGACGCCGTGGCGCACGTTGTCGAGGTTGGTGTGGGCAGCGTAGAGGGCTACATCGTGCTTAATAGCCTTCAACAGTGTTTGCTCCACTTCGTTGGCGCCGGTCAGTCGTTTCAGTGGCTTAAAGATGAGCGGGTGGTGCGCTACAACCACATTGCAGCCCCGCGCTAGTGCTTCATCTACTACCGCCAGAGTGCAGTCGAGGGCAATCAACACGCCTTTAACTTCCAACTGCGGATTACCGCATTGCAGCCCGGCGTTGTCGTAAGATTCCTGATAGGCAAGGGGCGCGGCTTGTTCCAGCACGCGCATGAGGTCGGCGAGGGTAGGCATTGGAGTAGGAAAAGTAATGTGCAAAAATAGCGCAACAGAATAGCCGCATGCCGTTGCGCTAATGAACTAGTCCAACTATCTAAACTAATGCTAACTCAAGTAGTCTATCGCAAACGTTTTCTTTCTATAACAGTGTGCAAACGTTTGTCTCTAATATTGTAAAAAGCCGTTTTCTTATAGTTCTTAGGACAGATAAATGAAAGACTGATGATTTTTTTGACACAATTGCTATTTTTTCGTGCTGATATTCAATATAATTAGCCCAGATTACACTAAATATAGAGGCGCGCATCCTGGAGTAAAGCTAAAGTTATGTCCCTCTTTTCACTGTCATATACTCCGCTGATGCAAACAATAGCCTTTTTTTGTGCAAATAATTGCAAACGTTTGCAGAGAGTAAGTAGAAGCCCATAGCTGCTATACATTATTCTTTGCCTTACACATTCTTTCCAACAGTTCTTTTACAAATACACCTTCACTAAAACGCTTTATACAGTATGAATAATCGAATACGCAATAAGCGGCAATGTAGCGTCAGGCAACATAGGCGAGTTGTTGTTCCAATTGTGCTATGTACGGCACTTGGGTTATCAGCCGGCTCACCCGTTCATGCTTCGCCTACAGCAGCCACAAACACTGCTCCCTTCGCCCTTACGCTGGCTGATATCACAGTGCAAGGTCGGGTAGTAGATGCGAAGGGGGATGCCATCCCAGGTGTCAACGTCGTGCAAAAAGGAACCAGTAATGGTGCTCAAACAGATGCAGACGGAAATTTTAGCTTGGTGGTACCCGAGGGCTCTACCTTAGTAGTATCCTTTATTGGTTATCAGACACAGGAAGTGTCTGCGACTGGCGGCGCACGACTCACCATTCAACTGGGAAATGACCAGAAGTCACTGGGCGAAGTAGTGGTAGTAGGGTATGGTACGCAGTCCAGGGCTACGGTAACGGGGGCCATTAGTACTACTAACTCTACTCAGCTAACTCGCACGCCAGCTACCACCACCTCTAGTGCCCTCGTAGGTAGGGTGCCCGGTATTTCGGCCCGCCAGCCCGACGCGCGCCCTGGCGGAGGCACCAATATTCAGATCCGTAATATGGGTAGTCCGTTGTTTGTTATTGACGGCGTAGTAGCTGACGAAGGTCAATTCAACAACTTAGGGCAGAATGATATTGAGAACATCTCAATTTTGAAAGATGCTTCGGCTGCTATTTATGGGCTTCGTGCTGCTAATGGTGTCGTGTTGGTGACGACGAAGCGGGGTACAAAAGGTAAACCAACCGTCAATATATCTGGCTACTACGGTTTACAAAACTTTACCCGCTTTCCGCATCCGGCCACTGCTTACCAGCACGTACGGGCATTGGCCGAAGCAGGCCAGAACCAAAATAGGGGTGCAATTAACGAGCCGGTAAAAGGCGAAAATATTACCCCGGAAGTGTTGGAGAAATGGCGTACGGGTGCTCCTGGCTATGAAAGCTTCGACTACTATAAAATGATATTTCGACCGAATGTACCGCAGACTTATATCAATGGTAGTATATCAGGCGGCTCAGACAATATTCGGTTCTATGTGTCGGGCTCCCATTTAAGTCAAGATGCTCTTATTCGAGATTTCCACTTCAAGCGGACCAACCTACAAGCCAATATAGACGCAAACATCACGAAGCGGCTAACCATTGGTACGCAGATTTCCGGGCGTATTGAAGACCGCTATACACTAGGAGTACCTGGGGGAGATGACTATTTTAATCCGTTGCTGAGCGTGTTCAGTATGTGGCCTACCGAGCGGCCTTATGCCAACGATAACCCCAATTACATCAATCAAACGCACAACGTTAACGTGAATCCAGCCACGTATACGGAAGACGTTACGGGGTATTTTCAGGACTACTGGCGGGCTGGCAAGGTTAACGTAACAGCCCAGTATGACTTTGATTTTGGCTTAACTGCGAAGGTAATTGGGTCTTACAGCTTGGCCAACCGCATTGCAAACGGTTTTGAATACACTTACAATGCCTATCGGTACAATGCAGCCACGGATACCTACGAAACTAATCCTTCGTTCGGTAACCAAAACCCATATCGTGAAAGACGGACCCGAAACGTTATTGACCGATATGGGCAGTTTCAATTAAATTATAATAAAACGTTTGGCGACCATGGAGTAGCGGCCGTAGCGGCGTATGAGCGTTATGACACGGATGACCGAGAGTTTGGTCTTAACACAGTCCCTCCCAATAACACCATTCCGCTGCTATTATTCGCCAACGCCCGCAACCTGGATGATGCTATCCGGGAGCAGGCACGTGCAGGTTATATTGGTCGCGTCAACTACAATTACAAACAGAAGTATCTGGTCGAAGTATTAGGTCGCTATGATGGTTCCTTTCTGTTTCGGGAAGGTAGCCGCTATGGTTTCTTCCCTGGCGCTTCGCTGGGTTGGCGCATCACCGAAGAGCCTTTCATCAAAGAACGGGTTGGAAATGTGCTGAGTGAACTGAAGCTGCGCGGTAGCTATGGCCGTACGGGTAGCGATGTTATCAACAACAACTTTATTGTAGACCGCTTCAGCTACGTTGGTGGCTATCAATTTCCTGATCGTAGCTCCATCTTCAATGGTAGCTACGTAATTGGTATCGACCCGCGTAATCCTCCCATTACTACGCTGTCGTGGGTGACAAACCAAACGGCAAATATTGGTATAGATGCTGGTTTTCTGGAAGGTAAGCTAACAGGACAGTTCGATATCTTCGAGCGTCGTCGTAAAGGGTTGCTTGCTGGCCGCTACGACGTACTGCTGCCCAACGAGGTAGGCTATCCGTTGCCCCCAGAGAACCTTAATTCCGATGCCGTGCGCGGAATGGAAGGTATTATAACGTATTCCAGCGCTGTAAATGACTTTACGTATACAGTGAGTGCGCACGCTACTATGGCCCGCAACCGGGATTTGAAGCAGTATAAACCTCGTTTTGGTAATTCCTGGGAGGAATATCGTAGCTCGATTAACGACCGGTGGGCATATCTTAACTGGGGCTACCAGGTAATTGGTCAATTCCAATCGGAGCAGCAAATTGCTGAATACGCAGTCAACAATGATGGGCAAGGCAACCGCAACCAGTTGCCAGGTGATCTGATTTACAAGGACGTAAATAATGATGGGGTCATTAATTATCTCGACGAACGGCCTATCGGCTATACGGAAGGAGCAACACCCTATTTCACTTACGCGCTCAACACCAGTCTAGGATACAAAGGCTTCTCGCTCAACTTCGATTTGGTAGGAGCTGGCATGCAAACCTACCGCCGCGAGGTAGAGCAGCGCATTCCTTTTCAGAACAACGGCACGTCGCCCAACTACCTCTTCGAGGATCGGTGGCACCGCGAAGACCCCTTTAATAACGACAGCCCCTGGATTCCAGGTAAGTTTCCGGCTATCCGGCGCGATGATGGCGGCCACCCGAACTACAACCGCCGCAGCGACTACTGGCTCACCAACGTGCGGTATCTGCGCGTGCGCAATCTAGAACTGGCCTATACAGTTGGCAAACCTTTCCTAGAGCGATTTGGGGTAGGATCGTTGCGCGTGTACATCAACGGTACCAATCTCTACTCATTTGACAACCTAAAGGAGTTTGATCTAGACCCAGAAATTTCGAATAACGGTGGCTTGGTATATCCGCCCCAGCGCCTCTACAACGCGGGTTTCTCTATCGGCTTCTAACCTTCCTATTTCATCATGCAACTTACCTATAAAACACTTGCACTTAGTGCCGGACTACTCCTAAGCCTTTCTGCCTGTGAAAAGGACTTTCTGGAGCGAGACCCACCTAACATTGTGCTGGATGAGCAGATCTGGAATGATGCTACGCTGATTACTAGTCTGCTCGCTAACAACTACGACCGCCTACCGGCTCACTCCCAGATAGATGCTGGCTGGGAGCAATTTGCGGCGTACGACGAAGCTACGTGGTCGGGCGGTGGCGATGGGTCTAATAACCTAGTTGATTATGGCTACGGCCGGTGGTTCAACTGGGATTATGGCCTGATTCGCGATATCAACTTAGCGCTAGAGAACATTGATAAGTATAGCACGACGCTACCTGAGGCGCAGAAAAACCAATTCAAAGCAGAGTTTCGCTTTTTGCGAGCCTACATGTACTTTGAGATGGTGAAACGCGAAGGCGGTGTTCCACTGGTTACGCAGCAATTGATTTACGACTTCAGTGGCGACCCCTCACCGCTGCAAAAACCTCGCGATACAGAGGCTGCTGTATACGATTTCGTGGCCAGTGAGCTGGATGCTATCAAAAACGATATTGGCAACGACGGTAGTAACACACGGGCTAACCGGTACGCGGCTATGGCGCTCAAGAGCCGTGCGATGCTGTATGCCGCTTCTATTGCCAAATACAATGCAGAGTCGGGGCTGAATATTCAAACACCTGGTGGAGAAGTAGGTATTCCTGCTAGTCGGGCAAGAGAATATTATCAAAAATCGCTAGATGCATCCAAAGAAGTACTAGCCGGTCCCTACCAGTTGTATACCACGAACCCGAATCTGGGCGAGAACTTTTACGATGCCATCACCCGAAAAACATCTAATCCGGAAGTAATTCTGGCGAAAGACTTTCTAGTGGCCAGAGACCGGCGGCACGGGTTTACCTATGATAACATTCCTCGCGGTATTCGGGAAGACAACTTATCCTCTTCCATTATAACTCCTGCACTGAATCTGGTAGAGGCATATGAATATCTGGATGGAACATCCGGCGAAATAAAAACTCGTACGGCGGATAATTCCGATTTCATTTACTACGATAATCTGAGCGCACCCTTTGCCAATAAAGACGCACGGCTCTACGGCACGGTTATTTATCCCGGTACTACGTTTGCCGGGCGTGAAGTGCAGATTCAGGCGGGGGTAATGGCCTGGAACGGTAGTTCCTATAACACCTTAGAAGGTGGTCTAGCAAGTACATACGGTCCGCCTACCTATCCCAATGGCGACAATAAATTGCTAACGGGTAGCTCGGGGCCGCAGCGCTCAGAGGTAGAGGTCACGAACACAGGATTTTATCTGCGTAAATATATTGACGCAACACCAAAGGCCAGTACACGCGGCGTACTGAGTGACACATGGTGGGTGCGTTTCCGTTTGGGCGAAGTATTACTTAATGCTTCGGAAGCGGCTTTGGAATTGGGAAATGAGGCCGAGGCACTAACGTACGTAAACCGCGTACGACAACGAGCTGGCTTTCCTGCCAATAGCCTAACCTCGCTTACTCGTCTACGATTGGAAAACGAGCGTCGGGTGGAACTGGCGTTCGAAGATCATCGGGTGTGGGATTTAAGACGTTGGCGTCGGGCTCACGTTTTGTGGAATGGTAACAGCGCCAACCCCAATGCGGTACTGTATGCGTTGTACCCTTATCGCATTGTGCGGCCTGGCGATTCCCGTGATGGTAAGTATGTGTTTTTGAAGTTGCAAGCACCACGTTTCCGTGCGCCGCGCAACTTCCGCTTGGGCAATTATTATTCAGCTATTGACCAGGGCGTACTCAATAATAATCCTAAACTTGTTCGTAACCCCTTCCAATAAGGCCTACTCATGAAAGCACTATTGTATAGCCTACTAGCTGGCGCTGTTTTGCTGGCAAGCTGCGCCAAAGACAACGTTGACCCACCAAGTTCTATACTAAGTGGTCGGATTGTATATCAGGATCAAGTTGTAGGGGTTAGATCCAATTCCTCGCAGGATTTAGGCAACAGATCAACTATGCTGGAGTTGTGGCAGCCAGGATATCAGTTCTTCGAAAAGTTCCCAATCTTCGTCGATCAGGATGGTACTTTCACTGCCACGCTCTTTGATGGCGACTACCAGATGGTACGTACCCGCGGCAATGGTCCTTGGGTGGATAATACGGATACCATTGAGGTGCAGGTGCGTGGTAATACAGTACTAGATGTACCTGTACAACCATACTTCACTATTCAAAATCCATCTATTCAAAGAAGCGGATCCACTGTAACGGCTACATGCCGGGTAAAACAAGAGGTTTCCACGAGAAATATCGACCAGGTTACGCTATTTATAAGTCGGACTCAGTTTGTAGATAACGTTAACAATACAGCGCAGAACGCGAAGAGTGGTGCTGCTCTGGCTAATTTAAATCAAGATTTAAGCTTCTCGGTTTCCGTACCAGCCTCGAATAAAGGAATCGTATACGCCCGTATTGGGGTGCGAGCTGCTGGAACAGGAGAATTTATTTTCACACCAGTTCAAAAGCTTGAGTGAGACGTTAGCTATACTAACCACAAAAAAGGCGGTCCAACGACCGCCTTTTTTGTGGTTAGTATATTAGAGTAAGAGGTGGCCTAATACATCTACGTACCGCGCTACGTTGTCGGCCAGTGCCCGGCGCTTATACTGCATGAGGTAGCGCGGGTGGTCGAGGATGTGCAGGGTGTCGAACAACTGCAATTCATCATTGAGTCGCTGAAAGTACTGCCCGTTGCGGCGGCCCAGGCACACGGCGGCGTGGCGGGCCAGCCCTACTTCCGTAGTCATTTGTTGCAGGGAGTGCTGGATGTTGGGCCACAAAGCCTGCGTCACGGCCGGCGAGTCGTAGAAATTATAGTTTAAGTCGTTTTTCAATAGTACTAAAGGGTAGAGTGAGCCAAGAAAAAAATGTTCGTAGAACACCTGCGGCCCGCCCATTGCTACAATCACAGCCTGCACAAACTCGCTACTCGGTTCGCGGCGGCGCGGCAGATCGTTAGCTATGCCCCAGGCCGAGAGGGCAGTAGGGTCGGTGAAAGCCACGCCAGTGCGGCCATTGCCCAGCCGGCCGGGGTTGATGCCCAGCAGCGCTACGCGCGGGCGGTTGCTAGCGTAATAGCGCTGGGCAAACTGCGTAAGCAGCCGCAGCGGCTCGGGCTGCTGGTAGGGGCTCACCGCTACCACATTGTCGGGTAATGGTGCGGCGGGTAGCGGAAACGTGGTAAGAAACGATAGCAGGCGGTCGGCGAAACTAGACATGGGCAGGGTAGGGGTTACGCTTTCCTACGACCTATTCACCGCCGATGGTCGGGTTTGCTGCGCTTTTCCCGCTACTTTTGCTGGCCCGTTCATCCCCCGTTGTTGATGCCCACGCTGCTGATCCTCTTGCTGCTGCCTGTTGCCTGGCTCTACGCCGGGGTAATGCACGTGCGCAACTGGTTGTACACCAAAGGAATCAAGAAAAGCGAGCAGTTTCCGATATCTGTGTTAAACGTCGGCAACCTGCGGGTAGGCGGCACCGGCAAAACGCCCCACGTGGTCTGGCTGACGCGCCAGCTGCTTCGGCACGGTCAGCACCCCGCTATTCTGAGCCGGGGCTATGGCCGCCAGACCCGCGGCTACCGCCTCGCAACCCCCTCCGACACCGCCCAAACCATTGGCGATGAGCCCCGGCAGTATGAGCAAGATTTCGCGGGACAAGTACCCGTGGCCGTGAGTGAAGACCGATGCGCCGGCATTCGGCAACTACTGGGGCTACCCCAGCCACCTACCGCCGTGGTCCTCGATGATGCCTACCAGCACCGCCGCGTACGTCCTACCCTCAACCTGTTGCTCACCGAGCAGCAGCGCCCGTTTTACGAGGACTACGTGCTGCCTGCCGGGCGCTTGCGCGAAAGCCGCGCTGGTGCCCAACGGGCTGACGCCGTGATTGTAACGAAGTGCGACCCTCACCTCAGCGCCGACCAGCAGCAGGATATTGCGCGGCGCGTGCGACGCTATGCCCGGCCCCAGGTACCGGTCTTGTTCTCAGCGTATCAATACGGCGCTCCGGTGGCTGTAAATCAACCGCAAGAAATTGAAAGCCAGTATATAGTGCTGCTGACGGGCATTGCCAATCCTGTGCCGTTACGTGCGTATTTGGAGACGGCAGGGTACCAGATTGTAAGCCATGCGGCTTTTGCCGACCACCATTTGTTCAGCGAAACGGAGCTTCGGCAGGTAGCTGCGCAATTACGGCCGGGTGTTAGCGTTTTCACCACGCAGAAAGATGCAGCCCGTCTACAAGTGCCCGCGTTGCGGGCGGTAGTAGCCAGCTGGCCTTTATTTTATATTCCGATTGACGTGCAGTTCTTGGCTGATGGCGAAAACCGTTTGCTGGCGCTGCTGACACCTATTTTTCAGCCCCACGCTGTTGTCTGATTTGTTTCGTTTCCTGCTTGTGAGCCGGCTGCTGCGCCGGTGGTTATCGTTGCCGCCGAATCGGGGGAGCTGGTTGGGCCTACTGACTACGCTGGTATTGCTGTTACCCTTGGCCGCCAGCGCCCAGATTGTAGACGACTCTACCAAGGTGCTCTACGGGCCTAAAACCACGTTCATCATCCGGGAGGCCGATGTGCTGCGCGATACCATCACGCCAGTGATGGTGGATACCACTCTCACACGCCTACCCCAGCAGCGCTACTGGCTGCACGACAGCACGTTTCAGCAGGATCTGGGCAACCTGGGCACTGCTACCCGGCCGCTGTTGTGGCAGACCAATACGCAGCTGGGCAACCGCCTGGGGCGCAACGTATTCGATAAGTACGCCATCAATCCGGCTACCATTCCCTACTACGATACCCGCTCGCCCTACTCGTATTTTCAGTTCAATCTGGGTAGTACCGGCGAGTCGACGTTCCGGCTTTCGTACGCACGCAGCGTGAAGAAGTACTTCAACGTAGGCGCGGTATACGAACGATTTACGTCGACCAAAACCCTGGCCGACGTAACGGGCCGCAACGACTTGGTGCGCCACACCAACGTGCTGGTATTTATGCGCTATCAGTCGCCCAACGACAGGTACCACGGCCTGTTCAACGTGACAACGGCCCGGCACCGCGCCATTGAGCAGGGCGGCATCCGGCGTAATAGTGATTCGGCAGCAGCCGATTCCTTGGTTAGAAATGGGTTATTGTTCCTACAACCCAGTACGCAAACAGTATGGTTGCAGACAGCTGCTGGTGGTGCCACCGCCGCCAACGAGGAGGAGCGTAACAACGTGCACCTAGCGCACACCTACCGGCTGCTGGGGCAGGGCCTCACGGCCTTTCATGTGCTGGATTACAGTTCCCAGCGCAACCGCTTCTACGACAATGGTATTGTACGCGTAGGCGGCCGGCCGGAATATCCAGGCTACCCCAATACCTTCCTCAATCTCACCAAAACCAACGACATTGCTACCTATCATCAGGTGGAAAATACGCTGGGCTTTCTGGGGACTACGGTCTGGAAGGAGTCATTAGTGGAGTATCGCGTGTACGCCCGTCGCCGCGACATTAGCCTTCGCATGGAGAGCTTGTTTTCTACCATCACCGGCACCGACTCAGCGGGCCGCGCGCCGAAATTGATAGGACCTGCTATTCCAGCTACTAATAGACTTCAGTCAATAGATACCTACCGAGGAGCAGGTAATGCTTTTGTTGGGCAAATATTCTTGGGTGGCAATGCAGCATTCAACTACAAGCAATTTGCCATTCAAACAGAAGGAGAATATTTGCTGCCAAGAGGTGAATATAAGGTGCGTGGTCAAGCCAGATTAGGTCCTCTGACGGGCGAGATACTCCTTGTTGGCTATTCGCCTACCCTTACTCAGCAGTTATTTAGCGGTAATCACTTTCAATGGGAGTACCGGCCTAACAAGAGTGATAGTACTTTAGATAATACAAATGTTCAGCAGTTCTCAGCCCATATTTCGCAGAAACTTGGCCGTCATCAATTCAATGCCTCTGGCTCATTTATAAGTATCCTTGATTTAGTATATTATGGTACCGATGGGAAGCCACGTAACGCCAGTGCTCAACAGCTTTACATCCTCACGGCCCGGCACCGCTTCAACTACGGCAAGTTCTATTTCGATAACCAGGGAACCTTCACGTATAGTGGCCAGGGAACTAGTGACGACGACCCGATTCGTATCCCGGAGCTGGTGTCGCTGTCGCGGGTGTATTATCAGAACGAGATTTTCCGTAAGGCGCTGTTTGGGCAGATTGGGGCCGAGATGTACTACCAGTCGAGCTACCGGGCGTATCAGTACAGCCCCAGCACCCAGCAGTTTTATCTGCAAAACAGCTTCGAGATTCGCAACTACCCGGTCATCAACGTGTTTCTGGCCGCCGATGTGAAAACGGTAGGTGTGTTTGTGAAAGTGGCCTACCTCAATCAGGGCCTGGCTGGCAACGGCTACTTCACCACGCCGTACTACACGGCCCAGCAGCGCCGCATCCAGTTCGGCATCCGCTGGCAGTTCTTTAATTAGGGTCTTGGGGTCTTAGTTGATATTCTTTACTTGTTAACCATCGACTACGCCCTTCAAAATCCAAGACCCCAAGACCTCATGAAAGAAAAAACCATCCTCAAGCTCAAGCTGAATACCGACCCGCGGTGGGTGGATATTGCCAGCAAAAACATCGAAGATATTCTCGTCGACCACGCCTATTGCGAGCAGAAGGCGGCCAGCACCGGCATTTCACTGATTGTGAAGTATCCCGAGAAAACGCGGTTGGTGGACGAACTGACGCTGCTGGTGGCTGAAGAGTGGAGCCACTTCGAGCGGGTGCTGGAAGAGTTGCGCAAGCGTGGCCACCAACTGGGCCGCCCCCGCCGCGACGAGTACGTGGTGCAGCTGATGACGCACGTACGCAAGGGCGGCGCCCGCGAGCGGCAGCTCATGGACCAGCTCTTGGTATCGGCCCTCATTGAAGCCCGCAGCTGCGAGCGGTTCAAGCTGCTCTGGAAACACATTCCAGACCCCGACCTGAGCCAGTTCTATTACGAGTTGATGGTGTCGGAAGCCGGCCACTTTGTGAGCTACGTGGACTTGGCCAAAGAATACTGCGACCCCAAAGACGTAGACATCCGCTTGCAGGAGCTGCTGAAAATTGAAGGCGATATTGTGACCAACTTGCCCGTGCGCGACGACCGAATGCACTAACTGGCAAGAGTAGGTAGCAGGCTACTGTAGAGTTAGATAGGGTAGGGGAAAGAGTAGGTACGCAGTACGGAGGAAGTAAGCAGCCTTTAGGGTAGAAGGCAGTCCTTAGGCAAGCCGGGTATATCGTGTAGTTTCAAACGGATATGCTATACTACGGCTTACGGCTCACCGGCCATTCCGCGCTTCCACTCACCAAAACCCTACCTGCATGATGCACTTAAAACGCATTAGTTTACTCGCCAGCCTCGGCGCGGCCTTGCTCGGCGCGGCGCCCAACGCTCGGGCGCAGGCGCCAGCCACTACCACCCCCGAGGTGCGCAAGGCGCCCATTATGAGCCGATGGGAGAAGAAAGTAACCCCCGACAACGCCTGGCGCGAGTACCCGCGCCCCCAACTGGTGCGCCCGCAGTGGCAGAACCTGAACGGACAGTGGGACTACGCCATTACCACCCAAACGGTGCCTGCGCCTACCTCGTTCGAAGGGAAGATTCTGGTGCCCTTCTGCGTGGAATCAACCCTTTCGGGCGTAACTAAACCTCTGCGCCCCGAGCAGCGCCTTTGGTACCGCCGCTTCCTGCAAGTGCCCACGCAGTGGCAGGGGCAGCGAATACTGCTGCACTTTGGGGCCGTAGACTATGAATGCAGCCTCTGGCTGAACGGTGGACTGGTGGGCAGCCACACTGGTGGTTCTGACCCATTTAGCTTCGACATTACAGATTTTCTAAAGACTGAAGGCGACAATGAGTTGGTGCTGGGCGTGACGGACCCCAGCTCCACCGGCGAGCAGCCCCGCGGCAAGCAGGTCACCAACCCCGAAGGCATTTGGTACACACCCGTGTCGGGTATCTGGCAAACGGTGTGGATGGAGCCAGTGCCCACCGCCGGCTACCTCGAAGAGGTGCGCCTGACGCCCGAGGTAGACTCCAGCCGCCTGCGCGTGGAGGCGCTCCTGCACCGCCCGGTTAGCGAAAGAAATTACACCAGCGCCATCCGCGTCACGGCCATGGATGGGAAGAAAACGGTGGCTAGCACAGTGGTTAAGGTAGGGCAGGTGGCCTACCTCACCATCGCCAAACCCAAGCTCTGGTCGCCCGACAAACCGTTTCTGTATGATGTGAAGACGGAGCTAGTGACCGTGGAAGACCCCTTCGGCGACATGGCCCGCAACCAGCGCCCCCGCGGCGGCCGGGCCTTAGCCGACGCCTACGCCAAGGCCTCTGTGGTAGGCACGCCTACAGATGTAGTGACGGGCTACTTTGCCATGCGCAAGATTTCGCTGGGGCCGGGGCCGGTACAGGGGCAGCCCGTATTGCTGCTCAACGACAAGTTTGTGTTTCAGAATGGTCCGCTCGACCAGGGTTGGTGGCCAGCCGGGCTGCTCACGCCGCCTTCGGATGAGGCCATGATTTTTGAGCTGGACTTTCTGAAACAATCCGGCTTCAACATGTTGCGCAAGCACATCAAAGTAGAGCCCGACCGCTACTATTACCAGGCCGACCGGTTGGGAATCTTGATTTGGCAGGACATGCCCTCCGGCTTCCTGGATCATACCTCGCAAAACGACCACAACGGCGTGAAGCAGGAACCGCTGCGTCGCTCGCTGGCCAAAGAGCAATTTGAACTGGAGCTGCACCGCATGATAGACCGCCTCTACAACCACCCCAGCATCGTGACGTGGGTAGTGCACAACGAGGGCTGGGGCGAGTACGACAACCAGCGCCTGGCTGCCCAAACGCAGAAGCTCGACCCGAGCCGCCTGGTAAATGCCGTGAGCGGCTGGAACGACCGGGGCGCCGGCGACTTTTTCGATATTCACACCTACGAGGAGGAGCCCCGCGCGCCCGAAGCCAAGCCGAATCGAGCGATAGTGATTGGTGAATTTGGGGGCATTGGCTGGCCTATCGAAGGGCACCTCTGGAACCCCGAGATGCGCAACTGGGGCTACCAGACCTACCACGACGCTAAAACCGTGGAAGAAGCCTACCGGAAGAAATACGCCAAAATCATCGATTACTATCAAAATCGGGCACTTTCTGCCGCCGTCTACACTCAAACCACCGACGTAGAAGGCGAGGTAAACGGCCTGCTGACGTATGACCGGGAGGTCATCAAAATTCCGGTGAAAACGCTGCGCAAAATTCACGCGCCGCTATTCAAGGAGGTGAAATAAGCTACTTTGAAAGGCCGTCATGCTGAGCGGAGTCGAAGCATCTCTACTGGTAGTAATCACTCACGGTAGAGATGCTTCGACTCCGCTCAGCATGACGGCTTTTTCTTGTCTATAAAGCAAAGAAAACGCTACTGCGCTGTGTTTACCTGCGCCGAAGCTGTTTTCAGCGCCAGCAACGCCCCATCCGACACGTCGCCGAACAACGATACGCCGGCCGCGCCGTTGCGAAGCGCGTTGGTAATGCCTTGCTGTACTTCCTGATTATTTTTGAAATCGGGTAGAAATAGGCCGGCGTACAGTGGAAATTTTCCGTTTAGGGCCTGCACGCCTTCAGCCACGGCCTGCCCAATCCAGGCCACGTTTTCCTTGTAGAAACCGTGGTAGATCATGGGGCACACGCCGCTGATGTTCCAGTTCACCCAGTCCTGCTTCACGTTGCGGTGAGCAATATCGGGGGTAGGGAACACGGCGGCCGTCATGGGCTTCTTGTATTGCTGGGCCACCTTCATCAGTCGCTCTACCACCCGGTTCACACGCTGGTAGCGAAACAGGCGCCACGAGGGGCTAGCCTCCGGGTACTGCACCGTGTCGATATCAATGCCGTGCTCGGCCTTATAGGCGGCTTTGCAGACCGAGCAGTAGCAGAAATCGTACTCCGGCAACTCGCTGGTCTGCACAATGTTGTACTTGTCCCACAGATTCACGGGGAGGATTACGTCGCAGAACCGTACGTAATCGAGGTGCACGCCGTCCACGTAGTCCTTTTTGAGAGCGGCAGCGTAGTCGTCTTCGAGGTACTTTTTCACCTCCTCGCGCGAGGGGCACAGCCAGCGGTAGTAGTCTACATAGGGCGGGTGGGTAGCGCAGGACTTGCCCGTGCGGCTCACGGCGTACCACTCGGGGTGGGCTTGCAGCAAGGACTTTTCGCCGCGGTTCATGGTCCAAATCCAGCGATGGGCCTCCAGCTTCTGGGCTTTAGCGGCGCGGCAGTGCTTTTCGCTGTCGGCCTCGAAAAAGATGCCGCGTACGCCTGCTTCGTAATACTTGCGGTAGCGCTCAGCCAGTTGCTGCTCGGTGTCTTTGGCGTCGGGATTGGTCCATACCCAATGTTTCCAACGGGTTTTGGGAGCGACTGCGGGCACGGCAGCGGTGGCCACGCTGGGCAATAAGGTGGCTGAAAGGCCCGCTACTACGCTGTTTTTAACGAAATTTCGCCGGCTGGTCATAGGGTTGAAGGGTTTTGGAGGTAGGGCAAAGAAAGTCAAGGCGAATATAACAGTACTGTCATCCTAAGCTTGCGAAGGATGACAGTACTGTTATTAGGTCTTCTGCTTCTTTTTCTTTGCGGCCGGGAACAGCACGTTGTTGAGAATTAGGCGGTAGCCGGGGGAATTGGGATGTAATGCGAGGTCGGTGGGTTCTTCTTCTACCATGTGCTGGTAGTCTTCGGGGTCGTGGCCGCCGTAGAACGTCCAGGTGCCTTTGCCCAGGGTGCCGTGCATGTAGCGCACTTCGCCGGAAGCCTTGTTTTCGCCCATTACTACTACATCGGGCTTGATGAGCGACTTGCGGAAAGCCGTGGTCTGGCCCATAAAGCCTTTTATCACCTTCTCATGGTCCTGGGTGAGCATGGTGGGCACGGGGTCGTACTTGGCCGAGAACGTGAACAGCTGGAAGTAGTCGTTGCCCTCGTACACGCCCCGCTCGGCGGGCTGCATGTCGATGGTGGAGAATTCGTACTCGTACGGGTCGCGCACAATCTGGAAATTCTGGAAGGCCAGCGTGCGGTTGAAGTTGAGCTTGCTTTGGGCCTGCGGATCGGGTGGGTCGCCGTCGTACATAGCGTCTACCATGTCTACCCCCAGACCGGCCAGGGCAATATCGTAGGTGTCGGTGGCGCCGCACATGGCAAACATGAAGCCGCCGCCCGCAATAAAGGCCTGCATTTTGGTTACCACGGCGCCCTTCATCTCGCTCACCTTGGCAAAGCCGTTGCGCTTGGCCGCGGCTTCGGAGTCGCGCTGCTGCTGCTGATACCAGGGCCGGAAGCGGTAGTTGCGGTAGAATTTGCCGTACTCGCCCGTAAAGTCTTCGTGGTGGATGTGTAGCCAGTCGTACTTAGGCAGGTCGCCGCGCAGCACTTCGTCGTCGTAAATCTGGGTGTAGGGAATCTCGGCGTAAGCCAGCACCAGCGTCACGGCGTCGTCCCAGGGCTGCTTGCCTTTGGGCGTATACACCGCAATTTTGGGCACCTTCTCCAGCTTCATGATGTCCATGTTGGCGTTGGGGTCGGCAATCTGGCTGAGTACGCCGGTGTACTGCGCCTCCGAAATCACCTGGTACGTGACGCCCCGCACGGCCAGCTCGTTTTCGGCGCCGGCCACCGCGTCGAAGGCAAAGGCCCCGCCCCGGTAGTTCAGGAGCCAGTCCACTTCCACCTGCTTGCCCAGCAGCCAATAGGCAATGCCGTAGGCCTTCAGGTGCTCTTTCTGCGCCTCATCCATCGGAATGAGAATGTGGTTGGCCCAAGCCGCAACGGGTGCGCCTACCCAGAGGACAGCCAGCAGCAGGAGAGAAAGTAAACGCTTCGACAACATAGAATAAGCAACTAAAAACCGCGAAAGAAGAACAACGTGCTCAGTCCGGAAAACGAGATAAAAGCCCGTGTACTATGCCGGTTGCCCGGCTTATTGGCCTCGTCAACAACTCATATCGCATCTAAACAAATGTAGCGAAACGGGGCGGGAGTTGTGCCGAAAGCGCCTACCTTGCACTACCCACTACCCGGCTCGTTGCCGGGTAGGTGCACCACGTTTTGCCATGGACTTTTTAGAAAACATAAAGGAGGCGTTCCGTTCCATCCGGAGCAATCTGCTGCGTACCATCCTCACGGCCCTCATCGTGAGCATCGGCATTATGGCGCTGGTTGGTATTCTGACGGCTATTGACGCCATGAAGTTCTCGCTGAGCCAGACGTTTGCTAGTCTGGGAGCCAACTCATTCGAAATCAGTGCTAAAGGATATAATAATCGCTCCCGACGTGGGGGTGTGCAGGAAAAAGTCTACCCGGTTATCACCTATTTGCAGGCCCGGCAGTACAAGCAGCAGATCGGCGACGAAGGCCGGGTGGGCATCTCGGCCTTTATTTCGGGAGCAGTAGAGGTGAAGGCGGGTAGCGAGAAAACCAACCCCAACATGCGCGTAGTGGCCGGCGACGATAACTACCTGTTGATTCAGAGCTACAACCTACTGGCAGGCCGCAGCTTCTCGGCATCTGAACTGGAAAGCGGCGCCAACGTGGCCATTGTAGGCCAGGAAATCAAGGATAAGCTGTTCCCAAGCCAGAGCCCGATAGGGGAGTATGTGTACCTGATGGGGCGCCGCTTTCTGGTGGTAGGCCAGCTGGAAAAAAGCGGCAGCACCATGGGCGGCGGTGGCGCCGACCGCACCGTGCTGATTCCGCTAGAAACCGGCAACCAGATGCCCCGTCAGCAGGCCCTGAACTACGAAATCAAAACCGCTACCCCTGACCCCAATAACCTCACCTACCTCACCGGCCTGGCTACCGGCTCCATGCGCGCCGTGCGCCACGACGCCCTGGGCCAGCCCGATTCCTTTGAGATAGAGCGCAGCGACTCGCTGGCTGCCAAGCTGGATGAGCTGTCGGGTAATATCCGTATCGGGGGCTTTCTGGTAGGATTCATCACGCTGCTCGGCGCCAGCATTGCCCTCATGAATATCATGATGGTATCTGTGACGGAGCGCACTCGTGAAATTGGTATCCGTAAGGCCTTGGGCGCTACCTCCCGCCAGATTCGGCAACAGTTTCTAATGGAAGCCATTGTGATTTGCCTGCTGGGAGGTGCCTTGGGCGTAGCGCTGGGCGTGGCCATGGGCAACGGCGTAATGCTGTTTGTGGGTGGTGGCGGTTTCCTGGTGCCCTGGGTCTGGATTATGCTAGGCCTGCTTATCTGCGTGAGTGTCGGGCTGGCCTCGGGCTACTATCCCGCCAGCAAAGCCGCCAAGCTCGACCCCATCGAGTCGCTTCGCTACGAGTAGGTTCTTACTCTATTCCGATTTCACACGAAGATAGAGGAGCTGAAAAGGGAGGTGAAAGGAGTTCAATCGTTCGGCGATACTCTTTCACCTCCCTTTTTCAGCTTCTCTATCTTCGTGTGAAATACTATTATACAAATGTTGTTATTATGGATATGTAAAAACATGTATATATTTGTGCTTTCACAGAATGTAGCGTATATGGCCACAAATAGCACGGTAGGACAACGAATTAGCCAGTTGATAGGACAATTGGGTATTTCCAAAAATGCCTTTGCTATGTCTTTGGATAAAACGGCAACGGTGATTCAACACCTTGTAGACGAGCGAAATAAGCCGGGATTTGACCTTTTGTGTAAAATATTTGAGACGTACCCAGCGGTATCGAAAGATTGGTTGATGCAAGGAGAAGGGACTATGTTTGCCACCACTGTGGCTCCCGCCGAAGCAGCGCAGCTTGTGGCTACTCCTCCGGTAGCTGCTACCGCACCGGCACCCGTAGAAGAATTACCCGCGCCAACACCCGTAGCGGCCACACCAACACCGGCGCCTGCCCCAGTGGCCCCCGAGCCGATAGTGCAAGCGCCTGCTCCAGCACCAGCAGCGCCTGAGCCAGTAGCGCCCGCCCCGACGCCGCCAATTGCTTCTTTACCCCCAGCGCCAGCGCCCGTTGTAGCTGCTCCGGCTGCTATGCCGGCTGCTCCTGCCGCTTCCGATGCAAGCTGGCAAACGGCCCTTTACACGCAGCAAATGGCGCATCAGTTGGCTATGGCCGAGATGCGCAATCAGCATTTACAGGAGCAGCAGCGCATGATGCAACAAATGATGGAACTGATGCAGCGGCAGCTCAGCTAGGATTGCTACCCACTTAATCAACTAAGAAGCACCGGTACCTACCGGTGCTTTTTTTATGAACTGTACTATGCTGCTGCGTTTTGTGTAGCATTCTCCGCAGTTTGTATACACTCAACGCTTAGTAGATGCCAGACCTTTGTAGAGCAAAAAGATAGTTCAACATTTAGGTATAACATCATGAGCAGTATCAAACGAGTAGCCCTGGGTAGCCAGGGGTTGGAAGTGCCCGTCGAAGGGTTGGGCTGCATGGGCATGACGGGTGGCATCAACGGCATGAGCGTATACGGCGAAGCCGATGAGCAGGAAAGCCTGGCAACCCTGCACCGCGCCCTGGAGCTGGGCGTAAACATGCTAGACACCGCCGACTTATACGGTCCCATGCTCAACGAACGGCTGATCAGCAAAGTCCTGGCTGGCCAGCGCGATAAGTATATCGTCGCCACGAAGTTCGGTTTCGAGGTAGACGATCAGGAGAACTGGACTGGCGGCTATAACGGCCGCCCCGAATACGTGCGCAAGTCCATTGAACGCTCCTTGCGCAACTTGGGCACCGACTACGTGGACCTCTACTACTTGCACCGCCTCGACCCGAATACGCCCATTGAGGATACCGTAGGCGCTATGAGCCGGCTGGTAGAGGAAGGCAAGGTGCGCTACCTGGGGCTAAGCGAGGTAGACGCCGACATTCTGCGCCGAGCGCACCAAGTGCACCCTATTTCGGCGCTGGAAACGGAATATTCGCTCTTCGACCGTGGAGTAGAAGAAAAGGGCACGTTGCAGGCGGCGCGCGAACTGGGCATTGGCTTTGTGGCCTACTCGCCATTGGGTAGGGGCTTTTTGTCCGGCGATATCAAAACGCCCGACGACTTCGAGCCCAACGACTCGCGCCGTTTCTTCCCGCGCTATCAGGGTGAAAACTTCTACAAAAACCTGGAGTTGGTAGAGAAGCTGCAAGCTTTGGCTCAGGCAAAAGGCGTCACGGCTGCGCAACTCGCCTTGGCTTGGGTGCTGGCCCAAGATGTAGTAGTGATTCCGGGCACCAAGCGCCGCAAGTACTTGGAACAAAACGTGGCCGCCGCCAGCATCGAGCTAACCCAGCATGAATTAGCCGAGATAGAAGCCATTATGCCGGTGGGTAGTGCAGCCGGCGCGGCCTACCCCGAAGGGCTATAAGTGAAACAATGGGCAGTACGCCCAGCCTGGAAAACATTGCAGCTGCGTTGGCATTTTAGTAGTGCCAACGCAGCTTCCAGTTTGGTAGAGATGCCAACGAGTGCCTTTCTACGTTGCCTGACTCCAGCATTCTTTCTCGGTGAGCAGTGCTGGGTAACTCAGTCCACAGATTCTACATTTATCTGCCCCATGAAACCTACCGCTAGAGAATTTCAGTTGCTGGCGTCCGTATCCGACTTTACGCGACACTTTGGGTTTCCCGAGCCGGTGCACCCGTTATTGACGGTAATCGACTTGGAGAAAACGCGCCACCTCACGCCGCCTACTACGCCGGCGTTGCGGCAGCTCTACATCATTGCCCTAAAGAAAGACCTGCGTGGTCAGATGCAATACGGCCGGCAGAGCTACGATTTCAGCAACGGGGTGCTGGGGTTCTATGCGCCCGGCCAGCTCTGCGAAGGCAACGACGGTTTGGATATTTCGGCGCTGAGCGGCTGGATGCTGGTTTTTCACCCTGATTTGTTGGCGAAGTATCCATTGGGAAAGAAAATCACCGGCTACGGCTTTTTTTCCTACCAGGTGCATGAGGCCCTGCACCTTGCGGCCCACGAGGAAAGCGCGTTGGCCGGGTTGATTGACGGGATACGGCGAGAATGCGAACAGCCCATCGACGCCTTTAGTCAGGATGTGCTGGTGTCGCAGCTTGATGTGCTGCTGAGCTACGCCAACCGCTTCTACCACCGGCAGTTCCTTACCCGCCGCACCGCCGAGCACGACCTGCTCAGCCGCTTCGAGGAGTTGCTGACCGCCTACTTTGCCCAAGACGACGGCGAACAGCCGTTGCCTACCGTGCAGTACTTCGCCGATGCGCTGCACGTGTCGCCGGCCTACCTTAGCGACATGCTCCGTACCCTCACGGGGCAGAGCACCCAACAGCACATTCATCAGGCCCTGATCGAAAAAGCCAAGCGCCTGCTGCTATCCACTTCCCTTACTATCAACGAAACAGCTTTTCAGTTGGGCTTCGAATATCCGCAGTATTTCAGTCGGTTATTCAAAAGCAAAACCGGCCTGACGCCGGCTGAATTTCGGTTTTCAGTGCAGTAGGGTAGATAGTATTCAGTTCAGGTGGTGCAGAGGCTAAGAGGCTGTTTGAGTTAACTACTGCACGATGACGAGACGCATACTTGCGTCTCGTCATTGAACGATTCAAGCGGCTGACGTTCAACAATGAGACGCAAGTATGCGTCTCTACATCGTGCTTCTTAATGATGGCAACAGTGACACATTAGGGTAAAGCTACTGCCAACCCTGCACAGAATTACCGCCGAAAATGCTCTTGTTTACGGTCGGCGTGAAGATGCCGTAGGGAAAGGCCGGGGGTAGGGCGCTGGCTTCGTTTAACTGCCGGAGCTGGTCGGGGGTGAGTATGATGTCCAGTGAAGCCAGGTTGTCGTGTAGCTGTTCTTGCCTGCTGGCACCCAGAATCAGCGACGTAATGCCGGGTTGCGCCGTGGCCCAAGCCAGCGCTACCTGGGCCAGCGGCCGGCCAACTTGCGCCGCCACTGCCCGCAGAGCGTCGAGCACGCGCCAGTTGTGGTCCGTGAACTTGGAATCGCCGAACGGATTGCTGCCGCTTAGTCGGCCTTCGCCGGTCGTGCCGGCGTCGTTGCGCTGGTATTTGCCGGCCAGAAAGCCAGCTGCCAGCGGGCTCCAGGGTAGAACGCCCAAGCCACACTCGTGGGCGGCGGGCATGTGCTCCTGTTCGATATGCCGCTCCACGAGTGAATACTCCAGTTGCATGGCGATGGGGCTGGGCACGGCGTGCGTCTGCGCCAGCGTGGCGGCTTTGGCGGCATACCACGCCGGAACATCAGAAAAGCCGAAATAGCGGATTTTACCGGCGCGCACTAGGTCGCCCAGCGTTTGCAACACTTCCTCCACGGGCGTCACCATATCCCATACGTGCAGCCAATACAGATCAATATAGTCGGTTTGGAGGCGGCGCAGCGAGGCTTCCAGCGCCTGATAGATGTTTTTGCGGCCGTTGCCGCCGGCGTGTGGGTTGCCGGGCGCGGTGTTGAAGGCGAACTTGGTGGCCACTACCAGCTGGTCGCGCAGGCCGCGTTCGGCTATGTAGCTGCCTACCAACTCCTCGCTGCGGCCTTTGGCGTACACATTAGCCGTGTCAATGGAGTTGCCGCCGGCATCAACATACGCATCAAAAATAGCCCGCGATACCTCATCAGAGGAGCCCCAGCGCGGCGTGCGAAACGTCATGGTGCCCAAGGTAAGCGGACTAACCAGCAGGCCGGAGCGGCCCAAGGTGCGGAAATCAGTAAGGTTCATAAAGACAATAAATAGGGTAGGGTACTGACCTCTAACGGTCGATGTGCGACAAAGGTCGGGGTGTGGCCCGGCGCTGATACAACACAAACCGTTGCTTCTGCTACACAAAACGCGGCAAGGCGCGGAGCCACGGCAGTAAATGCCAGTGACCCCGCGCCTTGCCGCGTTTTAGCAGGTTGGATGGGCTAGTGCTGAAAAACTTCTATCCCCAATTCCTCTGCTTCCATTAAGTTTTGGGAAGTGACGGCCGTGAGGCGCAGGCGCTTCAGCTCGCCCACCAGCAACGGGTCGTACTTGGCCGTCACGCGGATGTAGTTGGGCGTGAAGCCCTCCATTTGGCCGTTTGTTACGTCGTCCTCAAACAGCACTTCGGCTTCCTGGCCCGCGTGCTGCTCGTAGAAGAAGCGCTTCTTCTTCTCCGACAGGCTACGCAGCTGCGTGGTACGCTCGTGGCGGGTGCGGTCCTGCACCCGGCCGGGTAGGGTAGGTGCCAGCGTATTCGCCCGCTCTGAGTAGGGAAACACGTGCAGGTAGCTCACATCCAGCTCATTCAGAAACTGGTACGTGTCGAGGAAGTCAGCCTCCGTTTCGCCAGGAAAGCCCACAATCACGTCTACCCCAATACAGGCGTGGGGCATCACTTCCTTGATTAGGCGCACGCGCTCCTGGTACAACTCGCGGCGGTAGCGGCGGCGCATCAGGCCCAGAACCTTATTGGAGCCCGATTGCAGCGGAATATGAAAGTGCGGCGCAAACCGCTTCGACTGCGCTACAAAACGGATAATCTCGTCGGATAGCAGGTTGGGCTCGCAGGAGCTGATGCGGAAGCGGTTGATGCCCTCTACCTCGTCCAGGGCCTGCACTAAGTCGTAGAAGTTTTCCCGCCGCTCGCGTTCCGGACCTTGCAGGCCAAAGTCGCCCAGGTTCACGCCCGTCAGCACGATTTCCTTCACGCCGGTAGCGGCCAGCTTTTCCACGCGTTCCACTACGCTCTGCACCGAATCGGAGCGGCTGTGGCCCCGCGCCAGCGGGATGGTGCAGAACGAGCAGGAGTAGTCGCAGCCGTCCTGCACCTTCAGGAACGTGCGCGTCCGGTCGCCGTAGCTGTGGGCCGCGTGAAACTCGGTGGCCTCGCTGATGGGCGAAGCGTACACGCGCCCCGGCCCGGTGGTAGGCTTCTCAAAACCGGCGAGCGTTTCCACCAGCCGAAATTTTTCGGCGGCGCCCAACACGGCGTGCACGCCGGGAATCTCGGCAATTTCCTGCGGCTTGAGCTGCGCGTAGCAGCCTACAATGGTCACGAAAGCCTCGGGATTGTGCTTGAGGGCTTCTTTCACCACCTTGCGGCATTTGCGGTCGGCATGGTCCGTGACCGAGCAGGTATTGATAACGTAAATATCGGCCGCGTCCTCAAAGGCTACTTTCTCGAAGCCATACTCTTCAAACTGTCGCCCAATGGCGGAAGTCTCGGAGAAATTGAGCTTGCAGCCCAGCGTGTAAAAGGCAACTTTCCTGGTTTCCATAAGCAAGCCGCAAAGATACGACGCAGGCGCTGAATGGAATAATGGAGGTAAGAAGGAAGCGTTATAGGACCTGCTATTTGCGCAAAAAATTCTCGAACGACACCTGCTCATAGGCCTGCCCCAACTGTACCTGCGAAGCTGCGGTGCCGGGCGTTTTGTAAATCACACGACGGCCCACGTTGTCATATAGCACGGTGTCCTGTGGAGTGAGCAGGCCGAAGCCGTCGGTGAAGCAGTAGAACGCAAAGGAGCGCGCCGCCAGGCGTAGCAGGTCGCGGCTGAAAGAGTAGGGGGCTGCTGGTAGTCCCAGTTGTCCCAGCAGCGTGGCCGCTACGTCTGTCTGCGAGCCCATTACATCAATGGTTTTTCCCTGCGCGGCGGGAAGCAGGGCGCCGCCCGTTAACACCAACGGAATATGAAACTTCTCCGGGGCGTAATTAGGGGTGTTGCCGGGCTGCGGGTGGCCGTGGTCGGCTACCAGTACCACCAGCGTATTGTCCCACCACGGCTGCTGGCGGGCCGTGTGCAGAAATTGGCCTAGCACGTGGTCGGTGTAGTACACGGAGTTGCGGAACAGGTTGGCCTCATTGGTGCCGGGAAAGCGCGGGCGCATGGGCACATCAAACGGCTCGTGGCTGCTGAGCGTGAAGGCCGTCACGAAGAAGGGCTGCCGCTGGTGCTCCAAATCGGTGAGGATGCGCTGGAACAGCACGTGGTCGTGGGCGCCCCACTTCGAATTCTGCTCATCGGGCTGGAAGTCGGCACGTTCCGTCAGCGCATCGTAGCCGCCAGCGACCAGGTAGCTCTTCATATTGGCAAAAGCCAGCTCGCCACCATAATAATAGTGCGAGGAATACCCGGCCGCCTGCAAGGAGCCTACCAGCTGGGGCAGCCGCTCGGTTTTGCGCGGATACTTAATAATGCTAGTGGTAGGCTGGTTGGGGTAGCCCGAGAGCAGCGCCACCAAACCCTTCTGGCTCCGGTCGCCGGCCGCATAGATGTGGCTAAACCGTACGCCCGTGCGGCTCAGGCTGTCCAGGGTAGGCGTCACGCCGGCCTCGCCACCCATGCTGCCTACCAGCTTGGCCGTGAAACTTTCCAGAATAATAAACAGCAGGTTGGGCCGTTGCGTGCGCAGCAGGGTAGGCGGCGGCAACATGGTAACGTCTGGCCGGTACAGCGCCGCAACCCGGCGAGCAGCCGTGGTATCAGGCATGAAGTGATACGGATTGGGCCCAGCATTTTGGAGGAACAGCGAGTTCATCACGTTCCAGGGCACATTCACGGCCGCGTGATTGGCAAACAGCTGCGGCGCGAAGTATACGTCGCTTTGGTTGATCGGAATCTGTTGCAGGCCGCCCCGCAGCGGCACGATCAGCAGCAGCATGTATAACAGGCCAATCAGCCCGGCCCTACCCCGGCCAACGTGCGGGGGTAGGGGAGCCAGTCGGCCTACCACTCCTTTATATAAGAGCCAGCCCACCACGAGTAGGACTGCGAATAAGGTCGTCAGCAGCAGCAAGGGAGCCGAAGCGGCAGAGGCCGCCATCTCGCCGGGGGTATCTATATACTGTAGCGGCGTGGCATCAAGCCGAAATCCCCAGGCTTTATACAAAGCCAGATCGGCGACCGATAAGAACGATACGACCACGCCCGCCACCGCCGAGAAGCCCCGTACAAGGCGTTCCTGCGGAAAGGCAGGTCCTAATAGGCTACCCAGCATGAGCAGCGCAAAGGGTAGGAGACATACATACGCCGTGGCTGAGGCATCCAGCCGCAAGCCATAGCCAAAAACCTGGGCAATAGTGCTTAGCGATAGCGAAGTAGTGTCACTCCACTGATAAAGCAGAAAAAGAACCTTGGCAACAACGAAAAAAAGTAGCCAGAACAGAAAGTAACGGGGCTGAAATGCAAAACGGGTAGTATTCACAGCGCAAAAGTAGCGCGCCGAGCGTTGGATGCTTACTACAATAGAAAAGTATGGGCTGTGCTAAGCCTCAAAAGCGAGCTATTGTATTTGCTGGCAATGGCTTGAAGGAAAAATAATGGGAGCCTTTAGAAAATATTTTGCCCAGTGAAATAACCGCAAACGTTTCCGGATATATATAAGAGAAAGCATATGTTGGGTACCGATTTATATTTCAAACGTTTTAGTTGGTAGGTGGGGTATTTTTTATGGTGCCTGTGGAAATAAGTGAGGATTTTTCTGAAAAAGGGGTGAAAAAATAAGGGGGTATAGGTTTGGTATTTAGAAAAATGCTGCTTTACCTTTGCTAACACCACCCGTCATCAGCCAAACGTATCCTGTTTAACTTCTTACATGGCCATTCTTCGTTTCAAAGCTCTTGAATTAGCTGACACGCGTCAGCCGCTGCCGGTCTTCACTTCCGCCGAGCGCCGTTCCGATAACTTCGGTAAAAACGTCTTTAATCTGGATGCAATGCGGGCAAACATGCCCGGCGAGTATTTCAAGAAGCTTCAGAATGCCATCAAACAGGGTGCTGCCGTAGAGCGCTCCGTAGCCGATGCCGTAGCAGCAGCTATGAAGACCTGGGCTATGGCTAAGGGTGCTACGCACTACACGCACTGGTTTCAGCCACTTACAGGTTCCACTGCCGAGAAGCACGACTCGTTTTTCGATCTGAACTCCGACGGGCGGCCAATTGAGAATTTCAAAGGCTCGGCGCTGGTACAGCAGGAGCCCGATGCTTCGTCGTTCCCCAACGGCGGCATCCGCAATACCTTCGAGGCCCGCGGCTATACCGCTTGGGACCCTACCTCGCCTGCCTTCATTATCGAAACAGCTGGTGCCAAAACGCTCTGCATCCCCACGATTTTCGTGGCCTACACCGGTGAAGCACTCGACTACAAAGCTCCGCTGCTGAAGTCGCTGGCTGCCCTGGAAAAAGCCGCCGTTGACGTTTGCCAGTACTTCGACAAAGACGTACAGCGCGTAAACACCACGCTGGGCATCGAGCAGGAGTACTTCCTAGTAGACAAGGCGCTGTTCAACGCCCGCCCCGACTTGGTGCTGACCGGCCGTACGCTGTTCGGCCACGCGCCGGCTAAAGGCCAGCAGCTCGAAGACCACTACTTTGGCTCTATCCCGAGCCGGGTGCACGCCTTCATGCTGGACTTTGAGGAGGAAGCCAACAAGCTGGGCATTCCGTTGCGTACCCGTCACAACGAGGTAGCCCCCAACCAGTTTGAGTGCGCGCCTACCTTCGAAGATGCCAACCTCGCCGTCGACCACAACCAGCTCCTGATGGACATCATGGATCGGGTGGCCGAGAAGCACGATCTGAAAGTGCTCCTACACGAGAAGCCATTTGCTGGTGTAAACGGCTCGGGCAAGCACAACAACTGGGCAATGAGCACCGATACGGGCGTTAACCTGCTCGCACCTGGTCGCAAGCCCAAAGAAAACCTGCAATTCCTGACGTTCTTCGTCAACGTAATTAAGGCTGTACACACCCACGGTGCACTGCTGCGCGCCAGCATTGCCTCGGCCAGCAACGACCACCGCCTGGGTGCCAACGAAGCCCCGCCGGCCATCATGTCGGTATTCGTAGGCTCGATGCTGGACTCGGTGCTCGACGAATTAGAGCGTACGGCCAAAGTGCCACTCGATAAAGGCGACAACATCTACCTAAAGCTAGGCATCGATAAGATTCCGGCTATCCTACTCGATAACACCGACCGGAACCGTACGTCGCCCTTCGCCTTCACCGGCAACAAGTTTGAGCTGCGGGCGGTGGGGTCTTCGGCCAACTGCTCGTCGGCCATGACTACCCTAAACGCCGTAGTAGCCGATCAGTTGATTGAGTTCAAGAAATCAGTGGACGAGCTGATTGAGCAAGGCAAAAAGAAAGAAGTTGCTATTGTAGACGTACTGCGCGAATACGTGATTTCTTCTAAAGCCATTCGCTTCGAGGGCAACGGTTACTCGCAGGAGTGGGAAGAAGAAGCCGCTCGCCGCGGTCTGCCCAACGTGCGCACCACGCCCCAGGCGCTGGACGCCCTGGTAACCGCTGACGCCGAAGCCCTGTTTGCCCGCCACGGTATCTTCTCGACGGTAGAGCTGCACGCCCGCCACGAGATTCTGCTGGAGGAGTACATCAAGAAGATTCAGATTGAAGGCCGCACGATGGGTGACCTAGCCATCAACCACATCATCCCAACGGCCGTAGCCTACCAAACTAAACTGATCGAGAATGTACGCGGCCTGCGCGAACTGGGCCTCGACGACGAGCACTCGCAGGTGACGGTAGACACCATTAAAGCTATTTCGCGCCACATCAGCACCATCAAAACCGAGGTGGATGCCATGACCAACAGCCGCAAAGTAGCCAACAAGCTTGAAGACACGCACGCACGGGCTATTGCCTACTGCGATACAGTGAAAGCACATTTCGACACCATCCGCCGCTCCACCGACAAGCTGGAGCTGATGGTGGCCGATGAGGACTGGCCGCTGGTAAAGTACCGCGAACTTTTGTTCCGGCACTAACATCAGCAGCACAGAACCAAACCGAAGTTGGGTGGGAATTTTCTTCGGTTTTGGTTTCGAAAAGGGCGTTCCGGGTGGGGCGCCTTTTTTTTGACCCTGCTACAAGAGGTTATACCGAATCGCCTCATACGTTTCGTATGAGGCGTTTTTGTGTGTTCTGTATAACTGCAGACAATAATCGATAACAACACTTTGCCCCCTTTTTTTGGGGTAATCTGCCCCCTATTGGGAATCCCTAGGCGACTCTGCGGGCAGTCTTGCGAGCAGTCTGCACCAGCTCCTGCTCGTCGATGCCCAGGTAGCGGTTGAAGCTCTTCTCGGTGGTGTGGCCGGTGGCCAGCATCACCTGCGCCTTGGGAATGCCCTGGTAAATCTTCAGCGTGGCGAAGGTCTTGCGGCCCAGGCGCGTGGAGAGCGGAATGCGGTTGAGGCTCGCCAGGTGCTGCACGTGGGGCAGATAGTCGTAGATCTCGCGCACATAGGGTAGGCAGGTGGCCAGACCCAGCGGGGCGTACTGCTCGATGAGGGCTACAGGTCGGAACACGTCGTCGAAGTAGGGGATGACGCAGAGCACGCCGGTCTTGTTGGCGTGAATGCGGACCACTTCGCCGGCCAGGTGCTCGGGGTCCAGGCGGTTGGCGTCGCCCAGGCGCAGGCCCAGGTAGCAGCAGAGCAGCAGAGCAGCACCTTGTCGCGCACGTGCTGCAGGCGCTGGTGGTGCTCGTCGAGGGTGACGATGGGGCGGCCGCCGGGCAGCTCGCGCTCGGCCTGCTCAAAGTGCTCGGCCACGTAGGCGCGCACCTGGGGCGTCGAGAGGTCCACGGCGGCCAGGCGTAGCAGCTCGTTCTCGGTGAGGGCATCCACGCCGCGGTAGCGCTCGGGCGCCTCGAAGTCCTGGTAGCGGCGGTTGACGGGAATGTCCTGCCGCTCGCTCCAGTGCAGAAACGCCTTCAGGCGCTTCACGTGCGCGCTCAGGGTGTTGATGCTGTGCCCGCGCGTGGTGAACACGTAGCGCTGAAATTTGGCGTAGAACTCGTGGTTCATGCCCGCGAAGGTGAGCGGGTAGCGCACCTGCTGGCTGAATCCACTGCTGCATGGTGTCGAGTAGCGGGGGAGCCGGTGGATCGAGTAGGGGTAGGCCGGGGGCGTCGGGTTGCTTGTCGGTGTCGCCGGCTAGCAGTAGGTAGCGCCGGCGAATCTCGGCCTCCATCTGCGGGGCGGTGAGGCGCTGGCCACGCACGGCCGCGTCGCGGTGGGCGTTGTGGGCGGCCTCAGTCCAGTGCTGGAGCACGAGGTTGCGCTGCTCGGCGTAGGCGCCGGGCTTTCGCCCGAGGCCAGGCGCAGGCGCTTGCCTTCCCAGTAAAAGGTAAGCTGAATAGAAGCGAGGCCCTTTTTGTTGAGTTTGTCCTTCCGTAACTCGCGGGTAACTTCCATGGGGGCAAGTATAAGCAGAAGCGGCCTCTACTTATAAAACACGAGCCTTCCCATAGCAGTGGGCAACAGATTGTGCGCAATTCTGCACATACAAAAAGAAGCATATGTTACCTTCGTACGCCTCGTCGTGTATGCTCCCCCTACTATGTCTGATTTATCTGCGTCGGCTCTGCCAAACGATAGTGCTCACCTAGAAGGCTTATCACGGGTGCTGATGGAAACAGCACAAACCGGTGTTATGCTGCTGCGCCCCTGCTACGCTGCAGACAGCGACACCATTGTTGACTTTGCCTATGTAGCACTCAATTCGTTGGCGCGACAGCAGTTACGCCTACCTGAGCACCCGCGTGAGTCATTGCTGACGCTTTTTCCTGCGACTAAAGAGGAGGGCGTGTTTAAGTTCTACTGCGAGGCCTTTCTCTCGGGCGAGGTCATGCGTTGGCAACATATATACCAGCACGACGGGCTGGATGGCTATTTCATGCTTGCTGCACAGCGCTACGAGCAGGTGTTGGTCGTCAACTTTACCGATAACAATGACCGGCCCCGCACGGCCATAGAAGATGCCCTGCGTGAAAGTCAGACTCGGGAAAAGGCCGCCCGTGCCGAGGCGGAGCGTCAACGCGGCGAGCTGGAGCGCGTGTTTGAACAAGCCCCAATAGCCATTGCCGTGTACCGGGGACCGAATTATATCATTGAGCTGGCCAATTCCACGGTGGCCCGGCTCTGGGGGCGCACTCAGGACCAGCTCCTCGGCAAGGGCTTATTTGAAGCCCTGCCGGAGGTAGCCGGTATGGGTTATGAAGAGCTACTCGACGGCGTGATGGCGACCGGCGTGCCCCACGTGGCCCGCGCCATGGAAGCGCAGCACGATCGGAACGGTCAACGGGAGACTGTGTACTGGGACTTTGTGTACGTACCCATGTACGCCGCCGATGGTAGCATCAATGGGGCGATGGTGGTAGCTAATGAAGTGACGCAGCAGGTGCGCGCGCGTCAGCAGGTCGAACAGCTCAACTACGAGTTGGAAGCCCGCGTGGGGGAGCGCACGCGTCAGCTGACTGAGCAACAGGCGCTCCTAAGCCAGATTCTGAGCAATGTACCGGCCTACATCGCGACCCTCACGGGCCCGGAGCACCGCTTCACGTTCTTCAACGAGCTATTCCACCAGCTTTCCGCCGGCCGCGTCGAGCTGAATTTGCCTGTGGAGGAGGTGTTGCCCGAAGCAGTAAAGCAGGGGTTTATCAGCATACTGGATCAAGTATACGCCACTGGTATGCCCTACATTGGGCAGGAAGTGCCCATCTATCTCTATAACGCAGCTACTGGGCAGCAAGAGTTGCAGTATCTGAACTTTGTCTACGAACCGCTCACGGACAAGCAGGGGAGTACGGTAAGCATCTTGGTATTTGCCGTGGATGTGACGGAGCAGATGCTCGCGCGCCAGCAAACGGAAGCAGCGCAGGTGCGGGTACAGCAACTCAACGAGGAGCTAGCGGCCATCAATGAGGAACTGCAGGCGACGAATGAAGAACTGCTCGGGTCGAATACGCAGCTGCAGCACATCAACACGGACCTGGACACGTTTGTCTACGCGGCCTCGCACGATTTGAAATCGCCCATTGCCAACATTGAGGGGCTGATTGACGCTCTGCGGGAGTACTTGCCCACCGAAGCGCAGGAGCCCATGGTGCCGCGCCTGGTTGGCATGATAGACAATTCCATCGCGCGCTTTCAAAAGACCGTAGAGCACCTAACGGAGGTGTCGCGGCTGCAAGCTACTCGGCAGCTACAGACGCCGGAGACGCTGCACTTGGCTAGTATTCTGGAAGAGGTTCGTCTGGACTTGCTGCCGCTACTGGAAAGCAGCCACGCCGACCTTCACATTGCGGTAGAAGACTGCCCCAGCATTCATTTCCCGGTGAAGAGTATGCGCAGTGTGTTCTTCAACCTGCTGAGCAATGCCGTGAAGTACCGTGCTCCCGACCGCGAGCTACGCGTGCAGGTGCGCGCCCAGTGCCTGCCGACGCGCCTGGTAGTCGAAGTGCAAGACAATGGGTTGGGCCTAAGCGAAGCGCAGCAAGCCCAATTGTTTACCATGTTCAGGCGCCTGCACACGCACGTGGAGGGCTCGGGCGTAGGCCTTTATTTAATTAAGCGAACAGTCGAAAACGCAGGCGGTACCATCACGGTGCACAGCCAGCTCGGCGTTGGCTCAACCTTTACGGTGACGTTGCCGCGCCGCGCGTAACGTTGCCACTCTGTACTTATGGAAAAACTTCCGCATATTCTGCTCGTTGATGACGACGATACCACCAATTTCATTCACGAGACGCTGCTTACCAAGTTGCAGGTAAGCCACGATATCCGCGTGGCCACGAGCGGGGAGCAGGCTCTTGAGCTACTTACTCAGCCACTGCCCTACGTGCCCACCTTGCTGCTGCTCGACTTGGCAATGCCGGGGATGGGGGGCATTGCGTTTTTGGAAGCCTACCAGCGCCTGCCGCAAGCGCAACAGGACGCCACCAAAGTTATCGTGCTCACCACGTCGATGGATTCGCGCGATTTAGAGCGCATCGATGAGCTACCGATTGCCGGACTCGCTAGCAAACCGCTTAATCGCGAGAAGATTGATACGTTGCTGCGGCTCCATTTTCAGCGGCAGCTGCCAGTGGAATAGGTGGGTTCTAGTAGTTGAATCCCTTTCCCTGTGAAAGTAGTAAGGCTTGCTAGGTATGTTCCTATCTCGGCAGGAGTGAAGAACTGCCCGTACTATTTTTGTGGGTTTCGCTGGCTGCTGCGTATTCAGTAGCTAGGCGAGCAGCGTAAACACTTGGTAGCTCCTGAGTAAGAGGCGCATTTACGATAACTAGTTCTATATCTTCCTCTCGTATCTTTAAGTAAATCTAACTACGAAAGTATAGCTTCTCAAGCTGAATAAGGTAAGCCGTTAAATGTCTCGATGATAGAGCGGATATCCTCAGGAATAAATCCTACGATACGTGTGGCTGCTCTAAGCTGGTTTTCATCGCAGCCTAGTTTGTTACACCAGTAGGTTATCTTCCACTTCTCTCGTAGCGAAACTTTTGTCGGCCTCCATCGGAGAAATACTATATGCCGCGAAGTAACATTGGCTACTTGTACTCGCCAGCCGATATTCAACCAGAGCTGTACTTGCTCTGAATCCTCAATCCACCAGCTGTTGTGATCAAGAGCTGCGCTAGGTAGAGGTTGCTGGAGTATATCCATGATTTTCGTAATGGAAATACCAAAGGATTCTATAGAGCCAGGTACCACCTTCAAATACTCAAGAAGAGGAGCATACTTGGTAGCTAGAGGGCTTTTGGATTCTAGAGGTGTAGTAGCTACAATAACAGCTACTTCAGGCGTCTCTTGTGTGTCAATCGCTACGGAAGTAGAGTTGTCTACAACGTCCACAGTTGGTACAGGTAAAGAATTGTTTTCAGTCGAAACCTGATGCATCTCAAACCATTCGGCACAGAAGCGAAGTCGATGGCGTTCGACTGGGGTTAAGTCACCCCGTAGGTGTACTAGCTTATTGCGTAGTTCTCGTACATCATTCATCATCTTGCACCAAGCGGTACTAGCTATACAGAAAGTGGGTTCTAATTTATCCCAGGCTTTCTGCGCTAACTGAATGAATTCGCTGAGGGTTAAATCTTGAAACCCTTTTGGGTCGGTTTTTAAGGCGAAATGACGGTCGACATTAGTTTCGATATCGGCCTGTACAATAGGGTAATTATTAGTTTGACAAAAAGCTTTCAGAGAAGCTTGTGCTTTTTTTCGGACCCCATCCCAAGAATTACTCAGACTATCAATGGCCTCTCGTATCTCTGGACTTTCCTCCTCTGTGACGTTATACGCTCGGAGCAAATGTGCTCTGAGTGTACTCTCTATATCACCAATCAGTACTAAGTCCTCTGTACGCTGCCGAAAATATTGCGTGGTATCGTAGTTAGTAATGATACCAATAAGTTTGTTATCAGTATTGATAATGAAGGCTGCGGAAGCCGTGAGTAGATAGTTGAGTACGTACAGTAGATTTTCGTCTGACTGAAAGGCATGCACCTTTACAAGTGCATCCTGTACGCGCAACTCCTGAAGCTTAGCACCAAAATGCAGTAAGGCACGCGCGATAGAATCGCTAGTTACCATGCCCAATGGCTTATGTTGATCATCCACAACCGGTAATTGACTGAAGTCGTGTTCGATCATCAGCGCAAGTGTTTCTGCTAAGCTTTTGTTGAGATTAGTAGAAACTATTATTTGATCGTGAACTAAATGACCTGCCTGAATCGACATTTTTAAATTTTCAGATATTTGTGTTGATAATATTGTTAGCTAGTTTGTTTAAGAGATATTTAGTGTTATTTGCTCACATCATAATCTTTATCTATATAATATTTCTCCCAATAATTAAGAATATTATAATCAATTTCGGGTTTAACTATTAATGATAATTCTTTACCTATCGAAGTTAATGCAACATCTCCAATGCTAATACTTGGCTCATTGTTAAGCCTCGTTCTAATATTTAGTACTTGTCCATTATAGTTTATTTTTATTTCATGCTTTCTTAGAATATATCCGGTTGAAATATTTAGTGAAATAAAATAAATACTTTCTAAATGAATGATTTCGGAAAAACTTATATTAAATGGCGGTTTATTTATATCTCTAATATCTAATAATACGTATGAATCAGTGCTATTATTGTCAATTATAGTGATGGATAATATAAAAGTGCATAATTTTCGAAATAATAATGCATCTTTTATAGACAAAGAAGATAATAAATTTATCGTTCTGATAGAAAAAGAGCCTTGTTTATTGACTTCACCAGCTAGAATTTGTGACCATAATTGCTGCATTTGTTCATTAGAGATGAGACGATTTTTTTTGAAGAAATTTGCTAGCTAATCTTCCTCAATATTTTCCGGAGTAGCGTCTTCTCTGAGATTTGGTAATGCTCCAGCTACTATAGAATCGATATTGCGCTGCTCACGCATTGCTTGTCCTAAAAGCCGGTCTTCAGCACGTTGCGCTAAACTTGCTATCTCCTGGTCAGCTTTCGCATCAATAACACGTGCATCAGCTTTGGCTTGTGCCTCACGTCGTATTTGCCAAGGCTTAAATGCTCCTCATAATGCTTCTGAGCATTTTTCTATAAGAGTAATTCTGGTCTTGTTAGAACTAAGAGCTGCTGTGCTCAGAATTGGAGCTGTCCCCAGGATCATAATGGTAAATCTAATATTTTGGGTGTATGGTTTATGTATGCTGTAATAATATATATCAAACTAGAAGGGCATACTATCATACTTCGACACAATATTTATTAAATAATTTATAGTTGTTTTTGCTCTTAAATCTGGTATTTTATTTACAAGATGAAGTATTATTGTATCTATTTCACTTTTGTCTGGATATTGACCTTTTATTTTGAAAACTCCTAAACGTTCTAAATCATGTATAGCTTTATATATTTCGTTTTCTTCCTTACTACTCAACTTTTCTTTGTAATCAATATCTATTTGTTTATTGCCGTTTCTTTCAATTTTATCTAGTCGATTATTAATGCTTTTCATAAATTGTTTTAATGTCTGTGTTTCTGTAGAGATATTATCTAAATTAAAATCAATATTTTTAAACTGACTTAAAAAAGTTTTATATTTCCCATCTTTGTATGTTTTGTATACATCCGATAATTTAGTGCTGAGTTTCTTTTTAAAGGTTTGAGTATCATAATAGCGCATATCCTTCCTATAGTCTATATAACGAATAGCATTGATATCAAAAGGATAATTTCCTTGCTCATCGAATATTACGACAACAGGTAGTTTTGAAGCAAGGCGTAAACCAAGCTCAAGCATCACATTGGGGTTGCGGCTACTTACATCACAGACTACAATCTCATTCTCGTAGATATTAGTTACAATACTTGAATGGATGATATCATCACGGCCAGTAGCACTAACAAGCTCACAAGTGAATTTTGCATCCTGAGCGGCTTCGCGGACGAGTTGTAGCATCTCGCTCCAATGATTGGCAGGGTAATCTGTTGTACCGCTGATAGGCATAATAACCCCACAATGAGGTAATTCAGGCTTTTCTTTCGGCTGTTTGGTAGTTTGCTCAGAATTAGTAGCGTCTGCCATAGTGTATACTTTTTAGGTTTTAGTTCGGTCAGTTATGCCCGCCGCGCAGCAACTCCCGCATCGGGGGATTCTTAAGGCTACACGTTAGCGTGTATACTCGCCTCCAGTAACTAAGCGAAAAGGGCCCGTGGACGACGAGCGAATTTCTTCCTGTTCTATTTGCAGGGTATTGCTTGTTAGCTTCACGATAGTGAAAGGCCAGAAGCGGTAGCTGCTTGTTAGCGGAAGATCAATCGTAAGCGTCTGATCCTGGCGAGTATAATGTGCCGTGTAGGGTGTAGCTTCAATGGAAGTAGTAGAGAAGCGTAGTAAACCGAAAAGGCTTTTTGATAGAGTGAGACTGTCCTTCGTCAGCGTCAGCGTTTCGTCAGCTACGGCAGGAGGAATAGTTGATTCGTTGGTAAGTGTGCCATTCGTATTATAAGTGCGGGAGTAAGCCCGTTGCAGCTTCCAGGTGCCTTCCAGGGTAGGCTCGGGCTCTGGGTTGTCTCTGGAGCAGGCGGTGGTGAGCAGCACGATGCTCAGCAGTAGCAGGGAGAGAATGCGCAACATAGTAATAAGATTAAGTGAGTAAATTAATTCGGTCGGTTATGCCCGCCGCGCAGCAACACCAGCATCGGCGGCTTCTTGGGGCTACGCGTTAGCGCGTGTATATACCCCCGGTGGCAAAGCGTGTAGGCCCTCCAACATAAGATGTAACTATTGGTGAGGACTGTTCTATCTCTAGGCTATTGCCATCTAGCTCTAGAATGGTGAAGTAGATGTTGCTCGTTGATAAATCAATAGTAAGCGTTTGGTCTTGCCGAGTATATGGTGCCGTGTAGGATATAGTTTTGAGAGGATTGGCCCATGCTCTTTCTTGGCCGAACAGGCTTCTGGAAAATCCGATACTGTCACGCTTCAGCGTGAGCGTTTCGTCGGTAAAGGTGGGCGGAATGTCGAAATCTTTGGCAATTGTGCCATCCGCATTATAGTAACGATAGTAAGCACGTTGCAGCTTCCAAGTGCCTTCGAGGGTAGGCTCGGGTTGTGGGTCATCCTTGGAGCAGGCGGTGGTGAGCAGTACGAGGCTCAGGAGTAGGAGGGAGAGAATGCGCAGCATAGAGATAAGGTTGAGTAAGTGATGCAGGCTGGTTTTTGACTCTGTGACGTGTGCTTATTGGATACGCGCGTAACGCTCCGTCGAAATTGAATAGGTAACGCCTTTAGGGTTATATATATAGGGCGAAAACATCTCCTTTCTTCTATAGCGGATTTTCAGAGAGGTAGCAGTCAGCTCTACCACCGTAATGCGGGTATAGAATTCTATGGTAGGCGTAGCTACGAGCAAACTATCCTGCTGTGTAAATTGAAAGGGGCTCCTGCCATATATAGGCCAGCCCGTTTTGTAGAAGAATTGAAGCGTGTTGCCCTTAACAGCCAGATATCGAGTGGTGAGCGTATCCTTATCCTGTATGTTATGTAATTCAATAGGGTAAGCTAGCGTGCCAATGCTGTCATACATAGCGTAGGTCTGGCTTCTTAATAGCCACCGGCCTTGCAGCGTGGGTGCGGGTGCTGGATCCTCTTCTTTGTTCTTGGAATCGGAGCAAGCGGTAGTGAATAGCGCAAGGCTAAACAGAAAAGCAGAGAGAAGACGTAGCATAGGAATAAGATCAAGCAGATGAGTAGATTAATTTGGTCGATTATGCCCGCCGCGCAGAAGCACTAGCATCGGCTGCTTCTTGGGCAAATAGTTAGTAGGTAGGTTCAAATGAGAATGAATGTTTTAGCTTTAAGTGCCCCAGCTTTTGGCATGTAGTAGGTCGTAGGATCAGAGGAAAAGTTGATACAGTCTCTTGTACCACGTACTACCTTGATCCAGTGTGGATACTCTTTTAAAATAATTACTGCGTCGCCTGGGCGTAAGCGCATAGCTGAGCGGCCGGTTAACGTATCTCGTAGTTCACGGTATAGCACGGTTTCAATAGCAAGCTGTAACCCACGCGGCTTTACACTATTCTTTAAGGCTTGTTCGACACTGACTGGTTGAGGTGGCAGCCGTAGGCTGTCTTGAGCCCAGACAGTTGTTGGTACTAGCCAAACTGTAAGTAGGAGTAGTTGCTTCATTAGTTCAGTTGGTTATGCCCGCTGCACGGTATCGTCCTGTGAAGGAGGCGTTTGTGTCAACAGGTCTTTCGCTATAATGATGATTGCCCATATATAGAAGAAGGTGGAAATCAGGTTGAAAGCAGAATAGGAATCAAATGTATAAGTGCTAGGTAACTTGCATAGATAGTAGCCTAAGTATCGGCGACTTCTTGGGACTACTTGTTACCGAGTGTACACGCCTCCAGTAACCAAGCGAAAAGGTCTAGTAGGTGCCGGACGAAGTTCTTCCTATTGTATTCCCAGAGCGCCACTGGTCAACTTCACAATAGTGAGCGGTCAGAAGTGGTAGGGCACATTAATAGTAAGTCTCTGATCGTGGCGAGTATAAGGGGCCGTGTCGGATGTGACTTCGATGAAAGTATGATAGGTACGCAGCAGACCGAAAAGACTTTTTGATAGAGTGAGAGTATCCTTCATTAGCGTCAGCGTTTCCCCAGATAAACGGGTGCTTCATTGGCAAGGGTGCCATCGGTATTGTAATAGCGAGAATAGGCATGTTGTATTGTAGGCTTCCCCATTTAGGGAGCCAGTTGTGAGCAGAGAAAAGCGTATTTTCACTACCTGACAACTGAGACATGA
>NZ_JAHWGL010000023.1 GCF_019334315.1 Hymenobacter profundi | reverse complement strand
AACACTTGTATATTATAATGATTACCAATCAGTAACAGGACGTTATTTTTACTAACTAGTGCACGATGTAGAGACGCATATTTGCGTCTCGTCGTCCGCGCCGCATGGCCGAAATCGTTCAACGACGAGACGCAAGTAGGCGTCTCTACATCGTGCAACAACCAATGCTAAAACAGCCGGCGCTTTTCGCGAAGCAGAATCACAATGAAAGCCGGCGTGCCGAGCAGGGCCGTTAGGATACCGATGGGCAGCTCGGTGGGAGCCGCTACGGTGCGCGCCAGCGTATCGGCCAGCGTGAGTACCGCCGCGCCGCCCAGCGCCGAGCCCAGCAGCACACCCCGGTGATCGGGGCCGGCCACCAAGCGGACCAAGTGCGGCACCACCAGTCCCAGAAAACCAATGGCACCCGCCACCGCCACCGACGTACCCACGGCCAGGGTGCTGAGCACGATGAGCTGACGCTTGAGCGAAGCTACTGGCAGGCCCAAGTGGGCGGCCGGGCCTTCGCCCAATGCCAGCAGGTTCAGCTGTTTGCCTAAGCGGGGCAGCCACAGCAACGGCACCACCAGAAAAGGTAGGATACTCAGGATAATCGGCCACGAGGCGCCACCCAGGCTACCCAGCCCCCAAAACGTGATGCTGCGCAGTTGAGCATCGGTGGCCACATAGGTGAGCAGGCCGGTGAGGGCGCCCGCCAACGCGTTGATGGCAATGCCCGCCAGCAGCATAGTGCTGACCACGGCCCTACCCCCTTCCTTCGAGAGCTGATATACAACCAGCGTGGTGCCACACGCGCCCACAAACGCCGCTACCGGCAGCAGATACAGCCCCAGCCACTCGCCTGCTGTCTGAAACAGTGTGGCTTGCAGCACAATGGTAGCCACCGCTGCCAACGACGCCCCCGCCGACACGCCAATTAGCCCCGGATCGGCCAGGGGGTTGCGGAACAGGCCTTGCATAGCCGCTCCTGCCAATCCCAGGCTAGCGCCTACCAGCACACCCAAACAAGCCCGCGGCAGCCGGATAGCCCACAGCACAGCCTCTTGTTGCGGCTCAAAACCAAGCGTTGTCGACATGCCCAGCTTCGCCAGGAAGATACCGAGCAGCGCCGTTGGGGCAATGCGCATGGCTCCGGCTCCTACACTTATTACCACAGCCGCTACCAGTAGCACCGCCGCGGCTAGCAGCATCAATCGGCGGCGGGTAGCCGTGCTGGTGCGGGTAGGCACGGTAGATACAGACGGAGCAGTGCGGGTAGGCATAGGAAAGGGCAGTAAGTGGAGTTGTTCTGGTGTGGGCCTCACCCCGGCCCCCTCTTCGGAGAGGAGCCGGGGGGTGAGGCCCACACCAGAACAATGGCATCTATTTCGTCAAACGAGCCAGTTCGGCGGCAGCCTGGCCCAGGCGCGGCCCGAAGCCCGTGAGCAATTGGCCGTCCATCTCGATGATGTGGCCGGTGCGGCCGGCGGTGGTTTGGGCCACGCCGGGCACTTGCAGCAGACCCGCTTTGCCGCCCAGGCTCTCCAGGCCACTATCGAACAGCAGCAGGTAGTCGGGATTGGCGGCCACCAGGGCTTCGGCAGTGAGGGGCTTGAAGTCAGAGAAGCCAACGGCCGCATTTTGCCCACCGGCCAGCTGAATCACCTTTTCCACCGAGGTGCCCTGCCCGGCCACCATCATGGTGCCTGTACCGCGGGCGTACACAAACAGCACTTTGGGCGCTTTCGTGGGCTTTTGCACCTTCGTGAGGTCGGCGTCGAGCTTTTTGGTGAGAGCCGGCACTTGGGCCGTGGCGCCTAATAGAGAGGCGACCTCTTGCACCAGCTTCTTCGTGCCGGCCACCGAATACTCCTGCTTGAATAGCTGCACCGACACCCCCGCCGAGCGCAATTGCGCGGCTACTTCCGGCTTTATCGACTCCGTAGTACCCAGTACCAGGGTAGGGCGCAAGGCCAGCACACCTTCGGCCGAGATGCTGCGCGTGTGCCCTACCTTGGGCAATGTAGCCAGCGTGGCGGGGTAGGTGCTGGTCACGTCCACGCCCACCAAATCGGCTTGGTGGCCCAGGTCGCACACCATTTCGCTGATGGTGCCGCTCAGCGACACGATACGGGCGGGCGCGGCGGCCTGCCCCGGTTTGGTAGCGGCCAGCAGCAGCAGTAAGAGGAGCAGCTTCAAGATTTGCTTGGGCATAAAGGGTAGGGCTGATTGGTTGATGATTGAGTTGTGCCGGCACCAGGCAGGTAGGGTTAGCGCTCCATATCGCCGCGCCTACCCACCTAGACCGGACTTTATTTCAGGTTGCGCGAGCCGTCGGGCTGGTACATATGGCGGAAGGTATAGCAGCCGCTGGGGCTGGCAGCGGTAGGCGTGGCGGGCGCGTCTTTGTAGTAGCTTACCACTTCCATCTTGGCATATTTGCCATCGGCAGTTTGCAGCATGATGACTTTGCCAGCAATGGGCGTAATAAGGTGCGTGGTAGGGTTGTAGCTGTACCAGCCATTGCCCGAGCCCGTCGGAATGGCCTTGCCGGTGTTGGTATCCTGCTTGTACCCCGTGGCGGGCGCTTCAGAGAGTTCCGTAAACAGCCCATTCACCACCTGAGCGCTACCCTTGCCGGGGCCACTGGTGCCACCGTTTACCAGAATAGTGGTACTGCGCACGGCAATGTCCCACTTCGTGGAAGCCGAGTCGGTGTAGGACACTTCTTTGCCAGTAGCCAGACTGTAGAAGGCATAGTGCTTGGGCGTGGCGGGCTGGCCGGTGCTGGTAGTACCACCAGCGGCAGGCATTAAGTTGCTGGCGGTTTTCACTTCCAGCGCAGGCGCCACGGCATTGGTATCGTCTGAGTCGTCGGAGCAGGCGGCCAGGCTCAGGGTAGCCGTGGTCAGGGTCAACAGGGCAAAACGGGAGAATAGAGCATTCATCAGAAAGCAGGGTATAGTGATTAGGAAAGAGAAATCGTTGAGATGCCGCTACTTCGCCCCAATGGCCACCACCAGGCTGGCATAGTACTGGCGGCCCGGCAGCGTACTGATGTTGGCCGGATCGGTGAAGTTGAGGACGTTGTCGAGGCCGGCCTGCACGGTGTAGCGCTGGCGCAGGGTTTTGCTGGCAGCCACGTTCCAGACCCAATAGCCGGTCACATACTCGTTGGCGGCGTCCAGTAGTTGGTTGCCGTTGCGGTCCTGCAAGCCGTAGCGCCCCCGGTAGATGCCGCGCAAGCTGGCCGAGTAGCCGCGCCGCATGTCCTGATAAAACAGCTTCACGTTGCCGGAGTGGCGCGAGCGGTTATACAGGCCGCCGTAGTCGCCCACAGGCACTCGCTCGGTGGCGAGGGTAGTCGGGTCGCGGCGGTAGACTTCGCCGGCTTTCAGGCGTTCTACTACGTCTTTGTCCTTGGCAATCAGGTACTGATAACCACCGCTCAGCGTGAGGCCGGGCAGCAGTGGGTAGCTGGCTTCCGCCTCCGCGCCGTGGGTATAGGCCCGGCTCACGTTGCGGTAAGAAAACACCGATTGTCCGTTGTTTTTTTGCGCCACGGCCGCCGTTTCAATCAGGTTTTCAAGGTCGTTGTGAAAGAAGTTCACCGTTAGGTTCAGCTTCTTGCCCGGCGTGAGCTGCACGCCCACATTGTATGCGCGGGAGCTTTCGGCCGTAAGGCCGCTGGCTTGGTCGAGCAGCGTTTGGTTGATGAGCAGTTCGCCCGTAGCCGCGTCGCGGGCAATCTGGTTTTGCTGCGCCAGCTGCGCCACCCTCTCCCCTACCTGGTGCGTGCCAAACACGCTATACCCTACCACCGGATTGGAAAAGTTGAGGTAGAGCTGCCGAAAATCCGGCGCCCGAAAGCCCCTACCCGCCGAGCCGCGTACCGCCAGCCACGGCCGCACCTGGTAGCGTCCCGAAAGCTTGGGGCTGAGCTGCCCCTGGTATTGGCTGTGCCCATCGTAGCGGGCACCGGCCACCAGGTTCAGGCCCGGCACCGGCGACCAGTCGTCCTGCACGTAGCCGTAGCCCGAGCGCATCCGTTGGCGCTGGTCGTAGCGGGTGGCTTCCACGGTTTCTGTGAGAAAGCCGCCGCCTACCGTAAGCAGGTGGCGCGGGTGCAGTTGCCAGTCGAGCTGCACCTCGGGACGGGTGAAGGTCTGGTGGAAATAGCTGGCGTCGTAGGGCGCGCCGGTGGCCGTGTAGGTGTAGTCTTCGCGGGTTCGGTAGCCGGCGTAGTAGAAGCGCGCCGTGCCAAAGAGCTTGTCGGAGAATGTGTGGGTCAGCACCGGATTCACGCTGTAATCCGTTTGCCGGCCCGCACTACGCACGTCGGCCGTAGCACCGTCTTCGCCCGTCACGGGCATGGTGCTTCGCTGATTTTCAAGAAAATACCTTCCCGATACACTCAGGTTCGTGCGCTCCCCTACCTTGTAGGTGAGGCGCGACTGGCCTGTGTAGCTGGCAAAGGGCGGCACCGTGGCCGTGCCGCTTGCGGGTTGCAGGGTATAGCCTTGGGAGCTGTAGCGGTTGCCGAAAACCGTAAGGCCCAGCCGCTCGCCTTTGGTATTGAACGTACCGCTCAAATCGGCGGTCTGGTTGGAGCCGTAGCGTAGGCGCACGTCGCCGCGGGTGCCGGGCTGGGGCTTTTGGGTGATGATGTTGACCACACCCGCCAGTGCCTCCGAGCCCCACAGCGCCGAGGCCGGCCCTTTCACTACCTCTATCCGCTCGATGTTGCCCACCGCCAGCCGCGACAACTCCAGCGTGCCGGCCGTGCGACCAATCAACGGCTCACCGTCTACCAGAATCAGCGTGTACTCGGGGTTCAGGCCTTGTAGCTGCACGCCCCGGCCGTGGTCGGCCACTAGGGTTAGGCCGGTTTGCTCGCCCAGCACATCGTTGAGGCGCAACGAGCCCATAGCCTGAATCTGGGCCTTGCCTACCACTGTCACCGGAATCGGCACTTCGGTCAGGGACTTTTCGGTGCGGGTGGCTGTCACCACTACCTCATCCAAGGTGCGCCCCCGGAGCCGGGCCGTGTCTGCTGGTGCTACCGGCCGCTGGGCCAACGTGGCCAGTGGGGTAATCAGCAAAAGCAGACAAAGACGAGCGCAGGGCATAAAGAAAGAAGCAATTGCGAATGCGGGTTGGATTCTCGGGACTATTCCGCCGAATAGCCCCGATGGTCACCAAACCACTGTTTAGAAATATTCTAAACAGTGATGCAAAAGTATGCTTCAAAATTTCAGATGCAAGCCTTATTTAGATTTTATTTAAATAAACAAGTATCCAATACATACAAAAGCCGGCCCGAAAGATCGAGCCGGCTAGGTAGTGCAGCGTAGCCTACAAGAGTGCTACGGCTACGGGCGTGTGTTTAACGAATCACGCTTCTCTATGGCGTCAATCAATTGACTAGCAGTAAATTCCTTACTCAGATTGATGTAGCCTGCAGGTGTAATACGGCGGCCATTATTGGTAACGAAAGTAGGGCGCACGCGCATGGTCAGACGTACGGGCTGACGGTCGCGGTCTGCAAAGCCCAGCACTAGGTCGGCCAGAGCTTCACCCGACTCCTCCCTCAGGGCCTCGCGCAAATTACTTTCCACCGTGATGGGTGCCAGGGTAGTGCCACCGTTGGGCGCTACCTCAATCCGCTGCGTAGAGCGGCCTTTGGCTACCTGCTTACCGTCGATGAGGGCAATGTAATCCAGCTCATTCAGGGCAGCCATCTCAGCATTCGGATTGCGGATTTCCAGATTCACTAGCATGCGCAGGGGCAGGTTGCCGGCGGCATAGGCAGCGGCCAGACGGGCCTTGTCCACAGTGCTCAGGTCACTGAGCTGCCGGATCTGCATGATGTCGATGCCGGCCACGGTGGCTTGCTGCACCGATGCCAGGCGAATCTGGGCATTCTCGAATGCTTTGGCTTGCTGCACCTGTTCGGAGATGCCACAACCAGTGAAATGCAGAAGTAGAAGCAGGCCCAGGCCAGCCAGCAGGAAACGGTATTTGGTGGAGTGAGGTAGGGGCAGCATACAGGAGGAGAACAGGTGAGAGTTGACTAGCTATACCTGCTTCGGTTGGCGTGGGTTACTCTTCAGTTGTTTATCAGTTGCTTGGCGAAGGCTTCCACGACTATTACCTTCTACCTCTTTATCTACCCAGGAATACCTGCCAGATGCTGCGCCGGTTTGCAGAGTAGCCAGCAAGTCGCCTAAAAACACGCAACGCCCACCTTTCGCAGGTGGGCGTTGGAACAAACAGCAGTTTGTAAGTGGTTACAGCTTCGCCATTTCCTCGCGCACGAAGTCAGCCAGACTACGCAGATACTCTGTGCTGAAATCGAAACGAATACCGGCAGCCTCGTAGATTTCTCCAATGGGCGCGGTGTAGCCGAGCGCCAGAGCGCGCTTGTACGCATCCAGGCCTTGCTGCGCGTCCTGGCGGTAGTTGCGCCACACGGCAATGGCGCCCAGCTGGGCCATGGCGTACTCAATGTAGTAGAACGGCACTTCGTAGAGGTGCAGCTGCTTCTGCCAGAGGTAGGGCTTGTAGTCATCCAGGCCCTTCCAGCTCACGGTGCGCTGGTTGAACTCATCGAATATCTCCGTCCAGCGCTGGTGCCGCTCGGCCACGGTGTGCTGGGGGTGCTCGTACACCCAGTGCTGAAACTTGTCGATGGTAGCTACCCAGGGGAAGGTTTCCAGCACGCCTTCGAGGTGGGTACGCTTGGCGCGCCGTAGCTCGTCGGGGTTCGGGAAAAACTCGTCCCAATAGTCCATGCTCATCAGCTCCATGCTCATGGAAGCCAACTCGGCCACTTCGGATGGCGGGTGCTTGTCGGCGGAGAGGGGTAGGCGGCGTGTGAGGAAGGAGTGCACGGCGTGGCCGCCCTCGTGCAAGAGCGTCACCACATCGCGTAGGGACGCGGTGGCATTCATAAAGATGAACGGCACGCCGGTTTCGTCCAGCGGGTAGTTATAGCCGCCCGGCGCCTTGCCCTTGCGCGACTCCAAATCGAGGTGGCCCATCTGGCGCATGGTGCGCAGACACTCACCCAGGAAAGGGTCGAGGCGCTGGAACACGGTGATGGTTTTTTCCAGCAGTTCTTCGCCCGTTTCAAACGGCCGCAGCGGCGCTTTGCCGGAAGTATCCACGTCCAAGTCCCAGGGACGCAGCTCGGCTAGTCCCAGGTCCTGACGGCGCTCCAGGTCGAGGTCGTCGATGAAGGGCACCACGGTTTCGCGGATGGCGCGGTGGAAGTCGAAGCAGTCCTCAGCGGTGTAGTCGAAGCGACCCAGCGCGGCAAACATGTAGTCGCGGAAGTTGGCAAAACCGGCGTTGCGGGCCATCTGGTCGCGCAGGGTCACCAGCTCCGTGAAGAGTTGGTCGAGGGCCTGGGCATCCTGCAAGCGTCGCTCTTGAATGGCGCGGTAGGCGGTTTCGCGCACCGAACGGTCGGTGTTTTTGAGATTATCGGCGGCGCGGGGTAGGGTCACTTCCTTGCCGTCCAGCGTGACCGTCATGGCCCCTACCGTGGCCGCGTACTGCTGCTGCTTGGTGCTGATTTCGGTTTTCAGCGGAATGTTCTCGGCGCGGTAAATATCCAGCGCCTGCCGCACCGAGCGGATGAATACGCGGTAGCGGTCTTGGTCCAGCTCCGGCAGGTAGGGCGAGGACATGAGCTTTTCGTTGAGGGCGTGGTCGTAGGGCGCGGCCTGCGGCTCCACCTCATTCACGAAAAACTGAAACGCCTCGGCCCGCTCCTGGCTCTGCGTGTCCGATGTCATGCGGATGTAGCGCCACGCCAAGTCCTCACTCAGCACCGATTCCAGCTCCGAGCGGTCGAGCAACCAATTTTCCAGCTCGCCTGCCGAGTCGATGGTTCGGTCACGCAGCTCTTCAAAATAGGCCTGCAAAGAGGCCCAATCGGTTACCACAAACGACTCGGGCAAGTAGCGACGCGCAGGACGCTGCATATCAGTAGCCAGCTCAGTAGCCGACGCGGGAGCAAGATTCATATAATTCGGCATCTATCGTTTTTAGGGAGGGAAGCGGCCTGGCAAGGTTGTGTGAGGCCAATACTACGTAACCGCGGGCAGGGGCTGTAGGTTTAGTCGCAGAGCGTGGGCTTATCGGGTTGGCGGGCAAACTCAAACAGCGTAGCCAGCTGCGACCTGGTAATACGGTCGGTGGATAGGTCAAGGTTGTCCAGCTCAGCTTCGCGTACCCAACGGGCCCCTATGGTTTCCACGTTATCGTTGCCCAGCTCGCCGCCTACCACCTCACACAAAATACAACATTTGTAAACGTACCAGGGTTGCGGCGGGTGTGGGTGCTGCTTCTTGTCGAACAAAGCCAACAGGCGCACGGCGCGCACGTGCAGGCCGGTTTCCTCTTCGGCTTCTTTTTCGGCTACTTCGAAGGGCGTCAGGCCCACGTCAGCCCAGCCGCCGGGTAGGGTCCAGCGGTTGTGGTCCATTTTTTCCTGCACCATCAGCACCTCGTCGGCACCCCGGAATACGACTGTTCGCACGTCTACCTTGGGGGTTTGGTAGCCGGTTTCGGAGGTGAAAAAGGCGGTTACTTTTTCCAATGGTTCTTCCGTCAGCCCGGCCACCATCTGCACGCTCAGCGCCCTGATTTCGGCGTACCGCTCTAAGTCGAAAGGGCTACCTTTTGAATATTCCAGACCCGTTTGCGCCAGCGCCTGCAAGCGCTGGGCAACGGTCAGCCACGTGGTTGTATCCATAGTGGAAGGTAGGCAAATGCTAGCTCGACTGCTAATCTATTTCGATGACGACATCCTTGGTGAGCGGGTGCGCCACGCACACCAACACGTAGCCTTTTTCCATTTCGGAGTCTGATAGCCCTTCGCGCTCATCCAGGTGTACCTTGCCGCTCAGGCACTTACCACGGCAGGCGGTGCACAGGCCCGCCTGGCAAGAGTAGGGCAGGTCGATATCCAGGTCGAGGGCCGCTTCCAGAATGGTTTGGTCGGGCGCTACGTCGAACTGGTACTCGCTGCCTTCGTACTGCACGGTCACTTTGCGGGTAGCCGAGGCGTCGTCATCATCGGCCGTCGATACGTCGCCGTGGCCGTTGGGCTGAGCAGCGGCGGTTTCGGCCGAGTCGGCAGCCGCCACGAAACTCTCGCGGTGAATCTGCGCGGCCGGTACGCCCAGTAGGTCCAGAGCGGCGCGAGCTTCGGTCATCATACCCTCCGGGCCGCACATGTAATACTCTGCCGACTGCACTGAGGCACTGGTGTGGCGCTGCTCCAGAATACGCAGCAGCATGGTGCGGTTGAGGCGACCAATATACTTGTGCGGCTGCCCGCTGGCGGGCGTGTGCGGCTGACTGTACACGTGCTCCACCTGCAAGCGCCCACCCGACTGCGCCTCTAGCTGGGCCAGCTGCTGCCGGAAAATCACCGATTCTTCGGTGCGGTTGCCGTACACGAGCAGCACCCGGCTCTGGGGTTCTTCGCGTAGCACGGCTTTCAGGATGCTCATCAGCGGGGTGATGCCACTGCCGGCCCCAACGAGTACCAGCGAGCGAGTCACGCCGGGGTTGGGTTGCAGGGTGAAGTTGCCCAGCGGCGCCATGGCCTCTACTTGCTGCCCTACCCGCACCGTGTCTAGGAGGTAGTTGCTGACCAGGCCACCGGCCACCCGCTTCACCGTGACGGCTAGGCGCGGGGCCTCGCCGGGGGTGCTGCTGAGCGAGTAGGCCCGGCGCTCTTTCTTGCCGCCGGGGCCGCAGGGCAGAATCAGGGTCAGGAACTGGCCGGGCTGACTGGCAATGGGCTGGCGGTCGGGGCTTTCGAGGTAGATGGTAACGGCGTCGGGCGCTTCCTGGGTGAGGTCAACGACGTTCAGCGTGAGGTAAGACATGCTGGTAAACTTAGAAACTGGGAATTCGATATAGCACTGGTGGCGTGGGCCAACCGTTTGGGGGGCACAAAGTACGGGATTCCCCGGCGGATGGCGTAGCTTCTGTTGGTATTTACGTGCTTTGCGGACCGCTGGTACTGTATTCGTCCTTTAAGTTCAGCTTCTTTCTTCTTACCTGCTTTCAACATTCAACTTCCTACCCTATGCCTTCTCCCCTTGCCGAGCTGTTGGAGCGTCACCAACACGAGTTTGGGCCGGTACTCCCCGTCGACCTGAGCGCACCCGATGTGGCCCGCCTCGATTTCACGGCTGCCAATCCACTTTTAACTGATACCAACCTACGCGATACGGATGCGTTTTCGGACCTAGTAGCGCGTCTGCTGGCTGCCCAACAGGCTGATATTGGGGTAGGCGGCTACCTCGAAAACCGCGTGATTTACCGCCGCAGCCCTACCCTCTTCGCCGACGACAGCGCTCCGGCCCGCTCCCTGCACCTAGGCGTGGATGTGTGGCTGCGCGCCGGTACGCCCGTATTGGCGCCGCTCGATGCCGTAGTGCACAGCCTGGCCGACAATGCCAACTTTGGCGACTACGGTCCTACCATCATTCTGCAACACCAGCTCGAAGACACAGTTTTCTACACCCTCTACGGCCACCTCACTCGCCGCGAAACGGCCCTGCTGCGCCCCGGCATGACCATCGCGCAAGGCACCACCTTTGCCGAGGTAGGCCCTCCGCCCGAAAACGGCGACTGGCCCCCACACCTGCACTTTCAGGTAATAGCCGACATGCAAGGCCGCCAAGGAGACTTTCCCGGCGTGGCCGCGCCGGCAGAGCGTGACCAGTGGGCTGCGCTTTGCCCCGATCCCAACCTGGTTTTGCAAAGCCAATGGCTGTAAGTTTGGTTGGAGAGGGGGTAGGGAAGTCGATTGAGTTCCTGGATTGATGACGGACCCCTAACCCATTTAAAGCTGGCACCTTGCCTTTATTCTGACAAAAAGGGTCAGCCGCTGAATGCATTCAGCGGCTGACCCTTTTTGTCAGAATAAAGACTTACACTAATCAAATTTGATGGCTGTAACCGGCCGAATCCGCGAGATAAGGTAGGTAGGCACCAGCACGGCCAGCAGCGAGGCCAAGAAGGTGGCCACGTTCAGCACCACAATGATAAACAGGTCCCAGTGAATCGGCACACGGTCCATATAGTAGTTCTCGGGGTCGAGGGGGATGACGTGGAAAAAGTACTGCACCGCGCAGAATCCCAGCCCAATCACGTTGCCCCACAGCATGCCACGCACCGTGAGGCTCAGGCCGCGGAAGAAAAACATGCTCCGAATCTGGTTGTCGGTGGCCCCAATGGCCTTCAGCACCCCAATCATGTTGGTGCGCTCCAGAATCATGATGAAGATGGTGGCAATCATATTGAACGTTGCCACTACAATAATGAGTACCAGGAAGATAACCACGTTGCGGTTGAGCAGCTTCAGCCAGTCAAATAGTTGCTGATACTGCTCCGTAATTTTGTCGAGCTTTAGGTCGTAAGGTAGCTGCTCGTACATATTGTCGGCCACCGGGTTGAGCTGCTGGAAGTCGCGCAGCACCACTTCCATACCGCCCACCAGCGAATCGGGCCAGGCGCGCAGGTCGCGGATCTGCCGAATATCGCCAATAACATACACCTCGTCGAACTCGTCGAGGCCGGTTTGGTAGATACCGCTGACCTTGAAGCGCCGGATGCGGGGCGGGTTCTGGATGAAGTAAAACAGTGCCTCGTCGCCTACCTTCAGGCGCAGCTTGTCGGCCACCTTGCGCGAGAGCAGCACGTCGTCGCTGGCAGCCGTGTCGGGAAACGTCAGGAACTTGCCGGCCACCAGGTTCTGGCGCATAGGCGAGCTACCGGCCTGCGGCTCGTCGATGCCCTTGAGCACCACGCCCAGCACCTCATCGCGGGTTTTAATGATGGCCGTTTTGATGGCAAACGGCTGCACAGTTTTCACCTGCGGAAACGTACGCAGCTCCTGCGTCAGCCGCTGCCCGTTGATGGGCGCCACCTCCAGGGAGTTGTTGGTATCGTACTTGGTGATTTGCAGGTGCGCCCCGAACGAGAAAATCTTATTCTGAATTTCGTTGCGGAAGCCTTCCAGGATGGCAAACGACACAATCATCACCGCCAAGCCCATGGCAATGCTGATAATGGCTATTTTTGTCACCGACGAGGTAAAAGAACCTGAGTCGGCCCCATCAATCTTGTGGGATATGTACTGCGAGACGTTCACTGCCGTAAAGCTACGCGTCTGCGGGCAGTTTTCTAGCCCCTTTTCTTGTCATGACAGTTTCCTTTCTTCCCGGCCTGCTGAGCCTCGCCCTACTCGCCACCGATTGCAGCCGCACCGCCCCGCCCGCAACGGTCACTCCGCCTACCCCGCCGGCGCCTGCTAGCGCAGCCCCTGTGGCTCCCGCGTTGCAGGTAGGCGCGGCGCAGTTCAGCCGCTACCTGCCCCAGCTGAAAGGTAAACGCGTGGGTTTGGTGGTCAATCAAACTTCGCGCGTGGGCCAGGCCTACCTCGTAGATACGCTGCTGGCGCAGGGGGTAGGCGTGAAAACGATTTTCGCGCCCGAGCACGGTTTCCGGGGAGAGGCGGCCGACGGTGCCACCATCAAGGATGGCAAAGATGCCCGCAGCGGCCTGCCGGTGCGCAGCCTCTACGGCGCCACCAAAAAGCCTACCCCCGAGATGCTGCAAGACTTGGATGTGTTGATTTTCGACATCCAAGACGTGGGCACGCGCTTCTACACCTTCATCAGCACGCTGCACTATGTGATGGAAGCCGCCGCCGAGCAGGGTAAGGAAGTGGTAGTGCTGGACCGCCCCAACCCCAATGGCTGGTACGTGGATGGCCCCGTGCTGGACCCGGCGCTCAAGTCCTTCGTCGGCCTCGACCCGCTACCCATCGTGCACGGCCTCACGGTAGGCGAGCTGGCCCAGATGCTGAATGGCGAGAATTGGCTGGCTGGCGGCGTACAGTGCAAGCTTACGGTGGTGCCGGTGGCGGGCTACACCCACGCCACGCGCTACGAGCTACCGGTGCGTCCCTCCCCCAACCTACCCACCGCGCAGAGCGTAGCCCTCTACCCCTCGCTGTGTCTTTTTGAGGGCACCGATGTGAGCGTAGGCCGCGGCACCAACACGCCATTCGAGATTTTGGGTAGTCCCAAACAACCCGCCTCGCGACCCTTCACGTTTGTGCCTACCCCCAACCCTGGCTCCACCGATCCACCGCAAAAAGGTCAGACCTGCCGCGGTGTGAACCTGCACGATGCGAAGGTAGAAGGCTTCACGCTTCGCTACCTGCTTGATTTCTACCAGCAAAGCACCGCCAAAGACCAGTTTTTCAACAAAGGCTTCGAGCGGCTGGCTGGCACCAAGGAGCTGCGCCCGCAAATTATTGCTGGCAAAACCGAGGCAGAAATTCGCAAATCGTGGGAGCCGGGGCTAAGCCAGTACAAGCAACTGCGCAAAAAGTATTTGCTGTATCCTGAATCGTAGGGGCGCCTTGCAGGCGCCCGTCGTCCGCGCTGCATCATAGCCCCTTTCAAACCTTTTGTTCAACGATGGGTGCGTGCAACGCGCCCCTACCCTGTATGCTTCGAATTATTTTCATGGGCACGCCCGATTTTGCGGTGCCTACATTAGAAACACTGCTTACCTGGCCCGGCTGCGAAGTGGTAGCCGTGATAACGGCGCCCGACAAACCCGCCGGACGTGGCCGACAGCTCCAGGAGTCGGCCGTGAAGCAAGCGGCGGTGGCGCACGGCGTGCCGGTGCTACAACCCACCAACCTGAAGTCGCCGGCGTTTCAGGAGGAGCTGCGCAGCTACGCCGCCGATTTGCAGGTGGTCGTAGCGTTTCGGATGCTGCCCGAGGCCGTGTGGGCCATGCCTCGTTTGGGTTCTTTGAACATTCATGCTTCGCTCCTACCTCAGTACCGGGGCGCGGCGCCCATCAACTGGGCACTTATTGAGGGCGAAACCCAAACCGGCGTCACGTCCTTTTTCCTGCAACACGAAATTGACACCGGCGACCTGATTTTGCAGGATGTGGTCGACATTAAGCCCGAGGACGACTTCGGCTCGCTCTACGAAAAGCTGAAAGTAGCTGGGGCGGCGCTGGCCCTACGTACGGTGCAGGCCGTAGCAGCCGGCAACGTACCCACCACGCCCCAATCACACAGCCCTACCCTACGCACAGCTCCCAAAATCAGCAAGGAAACCGGCCGACTAGATTTCCAGCAGCCCGCGCTGGCGTTGGTGAACCGCATTCGCGGCCTGTCGCCCTTCCCCACAGCTTTCACGCAGTTGCCCGACGGACGCACGCTAAAAATCTTCCGCGCCCGCGTGGTGACGCCCGAGGAGGCCATCACGCCCCAACCCGCCGTACCCGGTTCCTGGGCCACCGATGGCCGCACCTACCTGCGCATTGCCACTACGGCTGGCATGCTCGACCTACTTGACGTGCAACTGGAGGGTAAAAAACGCATGCCCATACAGGACTTTCTGCGTGGGTTTAACAGTGAACTGTTGAAGTCGTGAAGTTCTGTCATCCTGAGCTTGCGAAGGATCTTCTCACGAAAGAACAGCAGGCGTAAGAATGACTCGTTCTGCGAGCATAAGGTCCTTCGCAAGCTTAGGATGACACGCGTATTTTGTTCACCACTTCACCACCTTACCTCATGATAGCCCTCATCGTAGCCGTAGCCGAAAACGGCGTTATCGGCCAAGAAAATACCTTACCCTGGCACCTGCCCAACGACCTCAAGCATTTCAAGCAACTCACTTCAGGTCACCCCATTGTAATGGGCCGTCGCACGTTTGAGTCGATCGGCAAGCCCTTGCCCAACCGGCAAAACATCGTGGTGACGCGGCAAACCGACTGGCAGCCCACAGGCTGCGAAATGGCCAATTCCGTACCCGCCGCAGTGGAGTTAGCCCAGACCTTCGACGAGGATATTTTTATCATTGGCGGAGCTGAAATCTACCGCCAAGCCCTACCCACCGCCGACACTATTTTCCTCACGGAGGTACACCAAACCGTGGAGGGCGACGCCCTTTTCCCCGACCTCAACCGCACCGAATGGCAGGAAGAAACCCGCGAGCGGCACGAGCCCGACCTCAAGCACGCCTTCCCCTACAGCTTTGTGACGTTGCGGAGGAGGTAGGGAGTGGCTGAATGAATAAAAGTAGCCTGTCATCCTGAGCGGAGCGAAGGACCTTATGCCAGTTGAACGATTATCGTACTAACGACTCGTTCTACCGTGAGAAGGTCCTTCGCAAGCTCAGGATGACAGGCTACTTTTATTCATTCAGTCACTCGCTACCGCAACAGCACGATTTTACCCCAGTCTTTCTTGAAGGCTTTGTCGCCGGCGGTGGTGCGGTGCTGGAAGTCTTTGTTGGGGTCGTCGAGTACCACGCGGTAGAGGTAGGTGCCGTTGGCAAGCCGGTCGCCGAACTCATCGGTGCCATCCCAGGAGTAGTCGGAGATGTTGTTGCCGATGCGCAACGGGCCCAGCTCGGCCATCATGATTTCTCGCACTACCCTGCCCGTTAAGCTCAGAATCTGAATCTTCATGTTGCGCGGCACCTGCGCCCCTGTCAGCGTGAAGACAAACTTGGCCTTGCTGGTCATGGGGTTAGGGTAGGGATACACGTTGGTGATGGTCGATTCGTTGATAACCTCGAACGTCACGCGGTATTCCTGGCTGCCTGCCGCGCTACCGGAGGCGTCGCGGCCTTGCGCGATGAGCGTGTATTTACCATCGGCTAGCGCTGTGCTGGGGCGGTACTCAATGCGCGCCAGTCCCTTCGCCGAATCGGCCAGAAAGGCCACCGCCGATGAGTTCATATTAATTTCCGTGGCATTGCTTTCACCCGGCTTCACCAGAAACAGGCTGAAGTTGCTAGCTTCCTTCACCGGCCGTAGCAGGTTGTTGTTTTGCAGCTGCACCGTTACCACCGGTGAGGGCGATACGATGTCACCATTCAAGATGTGCTGCCCATCAAAGGCCACATCGAGGGTAGGCGGCGTGCTGCTATTGTTCACGTTGAAGCTTGGCAGTACCAGCTGGTTGTTGAAGTAGTACTGCTCGGGCAGCAGGCGGGGGTTTACGTTCACGGAGCCCGTCACGACGCCGGTAGCCAGGTTCACTACGTTGGCTGTCACGTCAATCTTAGCAGTTTCTCCGGCTTTCAGTACGCCTCCTTTGTATTCTACCAGCGTAGTGCTGGTACGGTTGGCAGCATCCCGCAGAGTAACCTCCGCCTTCAGCGGTGTACCAAAATCCGTAGTAGAAATATTCTGGAAGTATACCGGGAAGCTAAGCGTGCCGCTGGTAGCCTGCTTGGTGAGTGTGGCGGCTGTGTAGGCATCCGTGGCAGCCAAATCAGGGCGTATCACGCCTTCGGGCACGCCCTGGTACGTCACCAACAACTGTTTGAGCTGCGGTGCAGTGTGGTTAAGGGTATCGCGCAGTATCACTTGCAGTTGCAGGTAGGGATAGCGCGCAGCAGATACATCGGCCAGCGAGTGGGCGCGGCTAGTGACATCAGGATTCAGTACGGTGGTAGCACCTGTAGCATCTACGCCTAGCAGACGCAATGTGTAGCTGTCGTTTTCCTGCGTGCGTACGGTATGAAACAGAGTGGTCCACTGCTGCGCCGGCCCGATGAGGGTAGAAGTTACTACCCCACTACCGCCATCGGCCTCCGCGAAGCTCCAACGGCCATTGGGCGCCGCCACGGTTACGCGCTGCTGCGTGTTGCGCTCAAATTGCCCGTAATGGCTCTGCGACCAACCACCCGTAGTACCCGGAATCACCCGGAACGAGCTGGTAGCCCAGGCATTACTTTCTTCAGACTGTGGCGTTTGCAGGCGCAGGCGCCAGTACCACACCACACTGTCGCGCCCGGCAATGGTAGGCACAGTAGCTGCCCAACTGGCCAGCTGCCGCCCCGAAACCGTGTTGTTGCGCTGTACCAAGGGGCTGTTGAAGGTAGGTACCGTATCCAACTCCATATCAAACAGCCGTGGCTCGGCACTCAGCAGATTGCTCTGCCCCACCAGCCGCACCGCTCCCGAGGGCACAACAGCAAACTCTGTAGGCGTGAGGGCCGTAACGCCGCCGCGCAGGAAGTTGTACTTCAGCTGTGCTTCGTTATTGGTCTCATCCAGCTCATCTATCAGGGTGTTGCAATCGAGCTTTACAACAAACGTATTTTCGCCAAATACATCGCCTGTATTCGGAATGTCTACCGTGTAGGTGTTGTCGCGCTGGGTAGAGGTGAAGGAGAAGCTATACGCGTCGTCTTTGCGGCCAGAGGTAGCGGGGTACTTGCGCGTCACGCAAACGTCCACTTTCTCGGCACCGCATAGACTCCCTAGGTTGCCCGCATTAATAACGAGCTTAAACGACTCTGCCGAAGCTAGCACGGGCTGCCCGTTGGCTGCTGCGGGGATGTGCAGACTGTCGTTGGTGATGACCAGATCGGGCTTGGCGGGTGAGAATAGCCGTAGGGCTGGGTCGCCCTGCCAGATGGTGCACATCAGGTTGGACGCCGTAGAGAGGCTGTACTGCGCAATGGGTTGTAAGCGGCGCGCCACCTCGTTCCACACCCGCGCCACGGGCTTACCATACCAGGCCGGGTCGTTTAGCAACAGCTTATACATCAGCGTTTGGCTTTCGTCCAAGTCGTTGGAGAAGCCAAAACCCGATTCGCACATGAAACCTACAAAGCCCTTATCGGGGGCAAAGACCCAATTCTCGCACAGCGTGGCGTAAGGCACATAGGTATTGCCCGCCGCGCAGCCATTCACAAACATCACTGGGTATTTCCCCTTATTGTTGTAATTTTTGGTAGCATCGTAGACGTTACCTATATCTAAGTCTAGGGTCATAGGAGAGCCGTGGCCGAAGTAGGTAATCAGCGACAATCCCTTATTTAACTCATTGGAAATATTGATACCTACTGGAAATGAGCCAACAGTACCGAGCTCTGAACGGCGGTAGGTTTTCACTACCTGCCCACCAAAGCAAGGAGCTTCAATCAGCTTCTTATACTTATCAATGTATTGATTAAACTCTATATAATTTGCTGCATTCTCTCCACCCGAAAGGTTGAGCGCATTTTTCCGCCAGGGTTCTAACCCCAAGGCTTCGTGCTCTTTCAGCTTGTTCAGATAATTAACTGTCTGCTGTGAGGTGGAGGCGGAAATGCGCCCGGTAACCATGCCTGCTGTGTAATTATTATTGGGCCAGTCGGCAGTAAAGAATATATCGGAGGCGCTCCGCGTACTAGTAGGCACCTGCTCCAACCCAGGTATATTGCGTGGGTAGTTTCCGCTGATACCTTCGCCTACATGGTAGCCCTTACCCAGCAACAACAGATATTTCTCACGACTCTTATCTGTAAGCATCCACAGAGCAAACTGCCTTAATGCCAGCGCCGACTTCTCGCCGTAGTGGAACTGGTCGTAGAGCTGTTGGCTGGTCACCATCAACACATCATATTTACCACCAGCAGCCGATGCCCGGTAATCAGCATAAGCTTGAGCAGGATTGGCAATGCCACCCGCTGGCAACATCTGCGTAGGGCTAGTGATGATAATATAATTTGCCATAGTAGGCTGCAATGCCAGAAAATTGACACGTCGAGCCGGCAGTGTAGGCAATAAAGGTCTTTCTGTATCAGCCAAAAGCAGGCGCCGAGTGTTGGTAGCGCCAGCGGATGGAAAGTAGAAACCGCGCTTTGCTCCTGTGGCAGCAGTGCCCGTGATACGCTGTACAGCATATGGGTCCGTTACGTCATAGCCATACACACTGGCGGGAATACTATCAAGCACGTAGTAAGCAGGCGTATTTAGCGTAGAGTCGCTTTGGAAGTAGCGGCTTGCCCGGTTGGCAATCCAGCGTGCTGTTTGAGGATATGTTACTTTAAAATAGGCAATGCGTACAAAGTCGCGTTGTCCTGCAGCCGTATTTGTAGGCTTAATCTGTACGCGAATAGTACCATCAGGCCGCACATCGGCGGGTTGTAAGGTGTAGGATACCTTACGGTTGGCATAGTTATCAAACCGTTCGGTACCTAACAGCCGCCGGGTACCAGAGGGCTGCTCAACAGCTACTTCAATAATATGATTCGCCTTAGAACTGCCAACCAGCTGTGTTTCTAAACGCGCTCCATTTGCAAAACTCTGACGCTGCTCCGTCCCTATCGGGAAAGTATAACCATTTGTATTCATCTGTCCAGAGAAAAATCCCTCTCCAGGCTCAGCCCATGGTTGAAACAGATAGGCTATTTCATCTACGTCGGCGTAATTATATCCGTGCACCTGCAACTCCGGGCGCAACCAATACGGCGCAGCCGTACCCGGAGCTGCGGCCGCCGGCTGGACCATACGCTTCGCCTGGGATGCGCTGGACCATGTCAGGAAATAGGCGGCCGTATCGGTATAAAGGCTGTAATAAGGCTGAGCTTGGTCTTGAGCCTGCTTATACATACCACGGTCTAGCTTGGCGTCGTTGCCCTGCCCAAAGAACTCAATATAGGTGCTGGCATCTTGCGTGGTGGCGTTGCCGCCCACGTAGATAGCCACTTGCTGACCGCGCCGCCACAGCTGAAACTGACTGGGATTTACCCCATTAATGCCAGCTTGCGCGAGGTAGGCATTGTCGAGACGGTAAAGGCCGTCGCGCACGGTTTGTATCTTGTAGTACTGCTGTCCGGGCACAATCCATTCGTTGCCGTAGGCCCCGGATTGGGCTAGCAGCTGCTGAGCGCCCAGCAGAAACACCAACACCAGTAACAAGCGTTGCCACAGCCCACGTACCTTCCAAACGTATGCGTGTTTCATAGAAACCAGATAATCTATCATGTAGCTAAAAGTCGAAGTCGCGTTTATTTGAAGCCGTAGCCCAGCGACACGATAACAGAGTTGGTCTGGGAAGCGCTGCCACCCGTGTTTTCCACGGCCAGGCGCGAGAGGGCCAGATCGAGGCGCAGGCCGCTGAGGGCCACCCCTACCCCCAGGCTAGGCTGGGCGTGCCAGTCTTCCTGCGTGGTACTTTTGAAGGACTTGATCTTCTGAAAATTTCCTACCCCACCGCGCAGGTACACCAGGTTGCTGTACCCAATTTCAATACCCGCGCGCGGGTCGATGCTCACAGCGCTGGATGAAATCAGGGTGTTGCGCTGGCCATCTGTGGTCATTTCCAGGTCTAGGGCGGGTAGGGCCGTGAACTCACCTGGCAGCTTAATCAGGCGGGCGGCGCCCAGGATGAAACGGGGCAGCGTTACCTCAGGGCCGCCCTTGGGCATGGCCTCGCCGGGTACCAGCGTCTGCCGAAACTTATCCGCGTTGATAGACCAAGCGTTGTAGGTAGTGGTAATGTCGCGGGCCATCAGGCCCAGTTGCCAGCCGGCGTGATTGTACTGCACGCCCGCGTCGATACCAAAGCCCCAAGCATTGGCATAATCGCCCACATTGCGGTAGATGATCTTGGCATTCGCCCCTACCGACAAGCCCTCCACGCTCCCGATCTTGCGGGCGTAGGACAGCAGCATGGCGTAATCGGCAATGGAGAAGTAGGTAATGCGGCCGTAGTCAATCTGGCCGTACTCGTTCACCAGATTGCGCGTGTCGGCAATATCGTCTACCCCCAGCCGCACGAGGCTGGCGCCGATGGCGCTCTGCTCGTCGAGGGGCATGGAGAAAGCTGCGTAGTCGTTTTTGATGATGCCCGAGAACAGCTCGGAGTGCATGAGCACGGCGTCGTACTTATTTTTTTGCTGCGTGAGGCCGGCCGGATTCCAGTAGCCAGCGGTGGCATCGGAGGCTAGAGCCACCTGCACATTGCCCATACCCAGCGCCCGGCCACCCACGCCAAGATTCAGAAATTCGTTGCTGTATTTTGGCGTTGTGCTCTGAGCCTTAACAGTTTGCCCCAAGGCTAACCCAGACAATAACAACCCGAGAGTAGCGAAACGGGAGAAGTGCATCATAGTATCCTACTAGGGTAAAATGGCAAGCCGTGACCACGACCGAAACGCAAGTTACTTCATTCTTATGCGCTTTCGACAAAAACGACCAGCTGGCGTTTAGCACAAATCGGGCCGATGCATAGTGTTGTGCTTTCTTAACTGATAGTCAGAGCGTTTGGCAATTAATACACTGGGTATAGCTTCTCATTTCCGAACAAAAAAATCTTCTGAAATGACAACCAAAAATATATTTACACAGTACCTTGTGTTACATAGTACCTTCTGTTACCTTTGTCTCATTCTTCACCGATATCTGTCCTCAGCCCATGAAAGTAGAGAACACCCAAGTGCAGATGCGGAAGGGCATTCTGGAATTCTGCATCCTGGAAATCATTGCCCGCGGCGAGGTGTATGCCTCCGACATGTTGGAGGAGCTCACGCAAGCCCGCATGATTGTGGTGGAGGGCACCCTCTACCCGCTGCTCACCCGCCTCAAGAATGCCGCCCTTCTGGATTATACCTGGAAGGAATCGACGAGCGGGCCGCCCCGCAAGTACTACACGCTCACGCTGGCCGGGCAGGAGTTTCTGCACCAGCTACGCCTGACCTGGGAGGAAGTAGAGGAGTCCATTCGGATTATCCGCTCTCACTCGCCTACCCCCTCCTCCGACGCGGCCTAGCCCGCCTCCCTCTCCCCACTCCCTTTCACTTGAACTAGTTGCAGCACTGAGATGAAAAAGAACATCAGCATCAACCTTCAGGGCATCATCTTCCACATCGAGGAAGATGGATACGAAGTCCTTGGCCGCTACCTGGCCGAGGTGAAAGCCCACTTCTCTGGCTACCGCGGACACGAGGAAATCGTGGCCGACATTGAGAGCCGCATTGCCGAGCTGTTTGTATCGCGGCTTTCGCCCAGCAAGCAGATTATTTCGCTGGAAGACGTGGAGCAGATGGTAGCGAAGATGGGCCGCGTACGCGATTTTCAGGCCGCCGATGAGGCCGAGGAAGACGAAGAAATTCTGGCCTCGGCCGTGGCCAGCGGCACCGCCGAAGGCTTCTACACCGGCACTACAGGCAGCAGCACAAACAGCGCCAGCGGCCGGGCCTACACCGGCAGCACAAAAAATGCCGCTGACCCTGGCAATACCACCGCCGCTACCGACGAACCCCGCCGCCTCTCCCGCGACATGGCCAACCGCAAGGTGGCTGGGGTAGCCGCCGGCCTGGGCCGCTACTTCACCGTCAACCCGCTGTGGTTCCGGCTGGCGTTTGTAGGGGTGTTGCTCGCTGGTCCTGTTCTCGACGATATCAGCTGGCTGGATGAGTTGGGCGAAAAACTATCGGCTTTCTCTGTAATTGCCTACATAGTGCTCTGGATTGCACTGCCCAAGCGCTACGATAATGTGCTGAGCGATGAAGACCCCAACTTCCGCAAGCTCTACCGCGACGTTGACAGCGGTAAAATCGGCGGCGTGTCGGCTGGTTTGGCGGCCTACTTCCGTACCGATGTTGTCTTGATTCGGGTGTTGTTGCTGGCAGGCCTTTTCGTGGGAGGATTCACGTTCATCCTCTACATCATTCTGTGGATTCTGGTACCGGAGGCCAAAACGGCCTCCGACCGTCTTCGGATGCGTGGCGATGCCGTGACGCTCTCTGCCTTAGACAGCAACCTGCGTGCTTCGGAAGAAGGTGCAGTTACGCCCGGTAGCCGTCCTATCGGTACGTTCATTGAAGGCGCCGGCCGCAATCTGCGTCCTGCTGTGGGCTTTGTGGGCACCTTAATTCGGGTAGTAGCTGGGGCACTGCTAGTAATAACTGGGTTTGGCTTTTTGCTGGCCTTCACCATTGCACTGGGCGTGGGTCTGGGCGTGTTGCCCGAGTCGCAAGGCTTCATCCATACCGGTCCATTTCCTCCCTACCTGTTCACCAATAGCGTGCCTTCGTGGGCGTTGCTGGCTTTCTATGCCGCCGGGGCCATTCCGGTGTTGGCCATGTTCCTGCTGGGCTTGGGGCTGATTTTGCGCCGGCCTGTTCTGAGCCGCATTGCAGGCCTTTCCCTACTAGGGCTGTGGTTACTGAGCGTGGTAGGGGCCAGCGCAGCCGGTGTGCGCATTAGCCGCGACTTCCAGATGGAAGGCGAGGTGACGCAGACCGAGCGTTTCCCTACCCTCACGGCCTCTACCATTTTGCTGGATAACCATACCACGCACAACGACGGCCATAAATGGGTGGATCTGAACCTGACAGAAGCCGACAGCGGGCAAGTGGTGGAACTGGTGAAGTACCTCTCGGCGCGCGGCGCTACGGAGCAGGAAGCCATTCGTACGGCCAGCACCTCTATCCGCTACACCGCTCGCGCCACCGACAACGCCACGCTGGTACTCGATGATTTCTTCACGTTTCAACCCGATGCCCGCTTCCGCGACCAGGACCTGGACGTGACGCTGCGCCTACCCCAAAACAAGCGCTACCGCCTGAGCAAAGAGTTTGCGAACCGTCTGGACAGCGAAAACTTCGTGAACAACGAAAAGCCTGAAAACGCGGACACACACACCTACGAACTCATTGGCACCCAACTGCACTGCCTTGAGTGTGCTGATTCTGATTTCACCAATGATGACGAGCAGGACACCGATGAGAATGACGGCATAGACGTGCGCGTCAACGAATCCGAAGGTGGTGTTCGTATCAATACTGATACCGATGAAAACGGCAATGTGAAAGTGAACATTGACATCCCGAAGGCAGATTTTCCAACCGATTTCAGTTCCTACGGCGACGGCCGCCGCACGTATTCCTTCACCGATTTCCACACCATTCAAGCCAACGGCGCCTACCGGGTATTGGTGCGCCAGGGTAGCGAGTTTAAGATAGAAGCAGCCGGCGAAGACCGCGACCTGCGCGATTTGCAGGTGTCAACCAGCGGCGACGAACTCTTGATTCGGCACCAACAGCGCGGGTTCTGGTCGAATTGGAAGGGCAACCGCAACCCCGTGCTGGTACGCGTGACAATGCCTACCCTAGATAAACTGGAGCTGAACGGTGCTTGCCAGGCCGATGTAGCCGGTTTCCGCGACGCACGCAATCTGAACGTGGAGCAAAACGGTGCCTGCGCCGCCACCCTCGACGTGAATGCAACGCGCCTGTCGCTGGACCTGAGCGGCGCTTGCCAAACCCACCTGCGCGGCCAAACCAACGACCTGGTCGTGGATGGCTCCGGCGCCTGTGAGATAGACGCCCTAGGCATGACCGCGCGCACTGCCGACTTTGACCTATCGGGGGCCAGCAACGCTAAAACCCGCGTGCAGGAACGCCTGAAAGTAGACCTCAGCGGCGCCAGCGAGGTGCAATATGCCGGCAACCCCAGCCGCATCTCCAAGGAAGTAAGCCGCGGCTCCTCCCTGGTTCCTATCCGCGAATAACTATCGCTCAGGCAACGCTTTGGCGGCTACCGCCATCTACCCTAGTACAATCCGTCAGTGGGTCGCTGGTTTGTGGTGAGTGAGCCCGTGACCCGAGAAAGTCCTTTCCCTACCCCGCTGCAACGGAAGGGCAAAGGGCTTTCTCTTTTTTGAATGGTGAAATAGTGAAGTTATGAATAGCAAGACTTCTGTCATCCTGAGCTTGCGAAGGACCTTCTCACGGTAGAACGACGGTCATAACAACGACTCGTTCCACTGGCAGAAGGTCCTTCGTCGCCGCTTGATGCGCGGAATGCTCAGGATGACAGACGTAATTTTTCACTCACCATCCCCTATTTCACCACTGCCAATCCTTTCTTCTCGCCAAGCTCCAGCAGCAGCGGAAAAGCTTCGTCATACTCGTTGCGTACGCGGCCGTCGAGGATGGCTTCCAGCACGGCTTCCTTCAGCTCGCCTACCTCGCGGCTTGGCTTCAGGCCGAAGGTTTCCATGATAATTTCGCCGGTGATGACGGGCTTGAAGTTACGCAAGTGGTCTTTCTCTTCTACCTCCTTCAGCTTTTCTTCTACTACATCGAAGTTGCGCAGGTAGCGCGCCACGCGCTGGTGGTCCTTACTAGTGATATCGGCGCGGCAGAGCTGCATGAGGCGGTCGATGTCGTCGCCGGCTTCGAACAGCAGGCGGCGCACGGCCGAGTCGGTCACGATTTCCTTTACCAGCGCAATGGGCCGCAGGTGCAGACGTACCAGTTTCTGCACCATGCGCATTTCTTCGCCTAGGGCCAGTTTCAGATCAGCAAAAATCTGCGGTACCCAACGGGCGCCTTTGTCCTCGTGGCCGTGGAAAGTCCAGCCTACGCGCTTATCGTAGCGCTTGGTAGCAGGTTTGGCGATGTCGTGCAGAATGGCGGCCCAGCGTAGCCACAGGTCGGCGCCGGTGGCCACCACATTGTCGAGCACCTGTAGGGTGTGGTAGAAGTTATCCTTGTGCGCATGTTGCCCTACCCTTTCCACGCCCTGCAATTGGGCCATCTTCGGAAAAATCAATTGCAGCAACCCACACTGAAACAATAGCTTAAAGCCATAGCTAGGCTTCTCGGCCAGGATAATCTTGTTCAGCTCGGTGGTGATGCGCTCCTGCGACACAATCTTGATGCGGTCCTTGTTGCGCGCAATGGCATCGTAGGTATCCGGCTCAATATCGAAATCGAGCTGGGTAGCAAACCGAATGGCGCGCAACATGCGCAGCGGGTCATCGGAGAACGTAATATCAGGGTCGAGGGGGGTACGGATGGTCTTGCGCTGGATGTCGCCCATACCATCGTAGCGGTCCACCAGCGCGCCAAAATCCGCCGGATTCAAACTGATGCCCAACGCGTTAATGGTGAAATCACGACGGGCCAGGTCTTCTTCCAGCGTGCCAGCTTCTACCTCCGGTTTGCGGCTCTCGGCACGGTAGCTTTCCTTGCGGGCGCCCACAAACTCCACCTCAATCTCGGGGGTAGGCAGCATGGCCGTACCGAAGTTCTTAAACACCGTGACGCGGGGCCGCCCGGGCAGCTTTCGGCCCACGGCCTGCGCCAGCCGGATGCCATCGCCCACGCACACCACGTCTACATCTTTGCTGGGCCGGGCCAACACCAAATCGCGCACGTAGCCCCCAATCACGTAGGCGGGGTAGTCCAACTCACCGGCGGCTTCGGCAATGGTATGAAACAGGGGAAGGTCGGGGAGCTGCGGCTTGTTCATGCCGCAAAGGTAGCAACGCCCCTAGAATGACGCATTTGCCGACACGCCAAACCAATGTGCTATCACAAAAAAAGCGCCCTCGGGATTTCCGAAGGCGCTTTTCGTAGGCAGTAGCCTACCAGGCAATTACTGCTTGGCAGGAGTCTCTTCTACCATCTTATCAGCCGGTACATCGCGCACTACAGCTGTATCGCCATTCTCGGGAGCCATTTCAGCGGCAGCCTTGTCGGTGCTATTTTCGATGGCATCGCCAGCGTTTTCAGTTGCATTAGCAGCATCGGTAGCAGCGCTTTCGGCGGTAGCCTCAGCGTTTTCCTGCGTTTTCTCCGAGCAAGAGGCCAGAGCGAAAGGAGCGAAAGCAGCCAGAACGAGCAGTGATTTGAAGGAGAATTTCATGGTCAAAAGTGAAAAGGTGAAGGAGTTGTTTAGACTTCATACCGCTACCCTGTCAAATGTAACCCGCTGTCGTGCTTACTTTTTTTATGCTCCGGTTAGCTACGTATCGTTTCCAACGTGCCATCCTCCTTTACTCGTACCACTCGCGAAGGAGCTACCCGCGTGTCGTCGTCCTGTCGCCAACTCACTACGTAGTCAACGGCACGGTCAATTTGCTTGTCTACTTCGCTGTAGATGGCCGGCGCCGGCTCCCCACTGCGGTTGGCCGAGGTCGACACCAGCCCGTGCCCCAGCCGGCGCACCAGCTTGTGGCAGAACTCATCGCGCGGAATGCGCAGGCCCACCGTGCCATCTGGCCCTACCAGCTGCGGCGCCACATATCGGCTGGCAGCTACTATATAGGTAGTGGGTCGCTCTTGGGCCGTCAGCAGCTCGGCCATATTATCGGGCACTACGGCGGCGTAGCGGGCAAACATGGCCTCATCGGCTACCAGTACAATGCTGGGTTTGCCCTCGGGCCTACCCTTCAGCTTGTAGAGCCGCTCCACGGCCTTTGTCGATTCGGCATCGCAGCCCAGGCCCCACACTGTATCGGTAGGGTAGAGAATGACTTGTTGCAGCAGCAGCGCGTCTACGGCCGCTTCCACTTCTTGTTGGAATAGATTCATGGGAATAGTAAAGTGGTGAGGTTGTGAAATTGTGAGTGGTGAAACCGGAACTGTCATCCTCTATCTGGCGTCCGCTTGCAGAGGACCTTCACACGCCAGCACGACAAGTGTAACAACGACTCGTTCAACTGGCAGAAAGTCTTTCGTCGCTGCTTGATGCGCCACATGCTCAGGATGACAGTTCCGGTTTCACCACTCACAATTTCACAACCTCACCACTTTACTATTCCCATGAATCTATTCCAACAAGAAGTGGAAGCGGCCGTAGACGCGCTGCTGCTGCAACAAGTCATTCTCTACCCTACCGATACAGTGTGGGGCCTGGGCTGCGATGCCGAATCGACAAAGGCCGTGGAGCGGCTCTACAAGCTGAAGGGTAGGCCCGAGGGCAAACCCAGCATTGTACTGGTAGCCGATGAGGCCATGTTTGCCCGCTACGCCGCCGTAGTGCCCGATAATATGGCCGAGCTGCTGACGGCCCAAGAGCGACCCACTACCTATATAGTAGCTGCCAGCCGATATGTGGCGCCGCAGCTGGTAGGGCCAGATGGCACGGTGGGCCTGCGCATTCCGCGCGATGAGTTCTGCCACAAGCTGGTGCGCCGGCTGGGGCACGGGCTGGTGTCGACCTCGGCCAACCGCAGTGGGGAGCCGGCGCCGGCCATCTACAGCGAAGTAGACAAGCAAATTGACCGTGCCGTTGACTACGTAGTGAGTTGGCGACAGGACGACGACACGCGGGTAGCTCCTTCGCGAGTGGTACGAGTAAAGGAGGATGGCACGTTGGAAACGATACGTAGCTAACCGGAGCATAAAAAAAGTAAGCACGACAGCGGGTTACATTTGACAGGGTAGCGGTATGAAGTCTAAACAACTCCTTCACCTTTTCACTTTTGACCATGAAATTCTCCTTCAAATCACTGCTCGTTCTGGCTGCTTTCGCTCCTTTCGCTCTGGCCTCTTGCTCGGAGAAAACGCAGGAAAACGCTGAGGCTACCGCCGAAAGCGCTGCTACCGATGCTGCTAATGCAACTGAAAACGCTGGCGATGCCATCGAAAATAGCACCGACAAGGCTGCCGCTGAAATGGCTCCCGAGAATGGCGATACAGCTGTAGTGCGCGATGTACCGGCTGATAAGATGGTAGAAGAGACTCCTGCCAAGCAGTAATTGCCTGGTAGGCTACTGCCTACGAAAAGCGCCTTCGGAAATCCCGAGGGCGCTTTTTTTGTGATAGCACATTGGTTTGGCGTGTCGGCAAATGCGTCATTCTAGGGGCGTTGCTACCTTTGCGGCATGAACAAGCCGCAGCTCCCCGACCTTCCCCTGTTTCATACCATTGCCGAAGCCGCCGGTGAGTTGGACTACCCCGCCTACGTGATTGGGGGCTACGTGCGCGATTTGGTGTTGGCCCGGCCCAGCAAAGATGTAGACGTGGTGTGCGTGGGCGATGGCATCCGGCTGGCGCAGGCCGTGGGCCGAAAGCTGCCCGGGCGGCCCCGCGTCACGGTGTTTAAGAACTTCGGTACGGCCATGCTGCCTACCCCCGAGATTGAGGTGGAGTTTGTGGGCGCCCGCAAGGAAAGCTACCGTGCCGAGAGCCGCAAACCGGAGGTAGAAGCTGGCACGCTGGAAGAAGACCTGGCCCGTCGTGATTTCACCATTAACGCGTTGGGCATCAGTTTGAATCCGGCGGATTTTGGCGCGCTGGTGGACCGCTACGATGGTATGGGCGACATCCAGCGCAAGACCATCCGTACCCCCCTCGACCCTGATATTACGTTCTCCGATGACCCGCTGCGCATGTTGCGCGCCATTCGGTTTGCTACCCAGCTCGATTTCGATATTGAGCCGGATACCTACGATGCCATTGCGCGCAACAAGGACCGCATCAAGATTGTGTCGCAGGAGCGCATCACCACCGAGCTGAACAAGATTATCCTGGCCGAGAAGCCTAGCTATGGCTTTAAGCTATTGTTTCAGTGTGGGTTGCTGCAATTGATTTTTCCGAAGATGGCCCAATTGCAGGGCGTGGAAAGGGTAGGGCAACATGCGCACAAGGATAACTTCTACCACACCCTACAGGTGCTCGACAATGTGGTGGCCACCGGCGCCGACCTGTGGCTACGCTGGGCCGCCATTCTGCACGACATCGCCAAACCTGCTACCAAGCGCTACGATAAGCGCGTAGGCTGGACTTTCCACGGCCACGAGGACAAAGGCGCCCGTTGGGTACCGCAGATTTTTGCTGATCTGAAACTGGCCCTAGGCGAAGAAATGCGCATGGTGCAGAAACTGGTACGTCTGCACCTGCGGCCCATTGCGCTGGTAAAGGAAATCGTGACCGACTCGGCCGTGCGCCGCCTGCTGTTCGAAGCCGGCGACGACATCGACCGCCTCATGCAGCTCTGCCGCGCCGATATCACTAGTAAGGACCACCAGCGCGTGGCGCGCTACCTGCGCAACTTCGATGTAGTAGAAGAAAAGCTGAAGGAGGTAGAAGAGAAAGACCACTTGCGTAACTTCAAGCCCGTCATCACCGGCGAAATTATCATGGAAACCTTCGGCCTGAAGCCAAGCCGCGAGGTAGGCGAGCTGAAGGAAGCCGTGCTGGAAGCCATCCTCGACGGCCGCGTACGCAACGAGTATGACGAAGCTTTTCCGCTGCTGCTGGAGCTTGGCGAGAAGAAAGGATTGGCAGTGGTGAAATAGGGGATGGTGAGTGAAAAATTACGTCTGTCATCCTGAGCATTCCGCGCATCAAGCGGCGACGAAGGACCTTCTGCCAGTGGAACGAGTCGTTGTTATGACCGTCGTTCTACCGTGAGAAGGTCCTTCGCAAGCTCAGGATGACAGAAGTCTTGCTATTCATAACTTCACTATTTCACCATTCAAAAAAGAGAAAGCCCTTTGCCCTTCCGTTGCAGCGGGGTAGGGAAAGGACTTTCTCGGGTCACGGGCTCACTCACCACAAACCAGCGACCCACTGACGGATTGTACTAGGGTAGATGGCGGTAGCCGCCAAAGCGTTGCCTGAGCGATAGTTATTCGCGGATAGGAACCAGGGAGGAGCCGCGGCTTACTTCCTTGGAGATGCGGCTGGGGTTGCCGGCATATTGCACCTCGCTGGCGCCGCTGAGGTCTACTTTCAGGCGTTCCTGCACGCGGGTTTTAGCGTTGCTGGCCCCCGATAGGTCAAAGTCGGCAGTGCGCGCGGTCATGCCTAGGGCGTCTATCTCACAGGCGCCGGAGCCATCCACGACCAGGTCGTTGGTTTGGCCGCGCAGGTGGGTTTGGCAAGCGCCGCTCAGGTCCAGCGACAGGCGCGTTGCATTCACGTCGAGGGTGGCGGCGCAGGCACCGTTTTGCTCCACGTTCAGATTGCGTGCGTCGCGGAAACCGGCTACATCGGCCTGGCAAGCACCGTTCAGCTCCAGTTTATCTAGGGTAGGCATTGTCACGCGTACCAGCACGGGGTTGCGGTTGCCCTTCCAATTCGACCAGAACCCGCGCTGTTGGTGCCGAATCAAGAGTTCGTCGCCGCTGGTTGACACCTGCAAATCGCGCAGGTCGCGGTCTTCGCCGGCTGCTTCTATCTTAAACTCGCTACCCTGGCGCACCAATACCCGGTAGGCGCCGTTGGCTTGAATGGTGTGGAAATCGGTGAAGGAATACGTGCGGCGGCCGTCGCCGTAGGAACTGAAATCGGTTGGAAAATCTGCCTTCGGGATGTCAATGTTCACTTTCACATTGCCGTTTTCATCGGTATCAGTATTGATACGAACACCACCTTCGGATTCGTTGACGCGCACGTCTATGCCGTCATTCTCATCGGTGTCCTGCTCGTCATCATTGGTGAAATCAGAATCAGCACACTCAAGGCAGTGCAGTTGGGTGCCAATGAGTTCGTAGGTGTGTGTGTCCGCGTTTTCAGGCTTTTCGTTGTTCACGAAGTTTTCGCTGTCCAGACGGTTCGCAAACTCTTTGCTCAGGCGGTAGCGCTTGTTTTGGGGTAGGCGCAGCGTCACGTCCAGGTCCTGGTCGCGGAAGCGGGCATCGGGTTGAAACGTGAAGAAATCATCGAGTACCAGCGTGGCGTTGTCGGTGGCGCGAGCGGTGTAGCGGATAGAGGTGCTGGCCGTACGAATGGCTTCCTGCTCCGTAGCGCCGCGCGCCGAGAGGTACTTCACCAGTTCCACCACTTGCCCGCTGTCGGCTTCTGTCAGGTTCAGATCCACCCATTTATGGCCGTCGTTGTGCGTGGTATGGTTATCCAGCAAAATGGTAGAGGCCGTGAGGGTAGGGAAACGCTCGGTCTGCGTCACCTCGCCTTCCATCTGGAAGTCGCGGCTAATGCGCACACCGGCTGCGCTGGCCCCTACCACGCTCAGTAACCACAGCCCTAGTAGGGAAAGGCCTGCAATGCGGCTCAGAACAGGCCGGCGCAAAATCAGCCCCAAGCCCAGCAGGAACATGGCCAACACCGGAATGGCCCCGGCGGCATAGAAAGCCAGCAACGCCCACGAAGGCACGCTATTGGTGAACAGGTAGGGAGGAAATGGACCGGTATGGATGAAGCCTTGCGACTCGGGCAACACGCCCAGACCCACGCCCAGTGCAATGGTGAAGGCCAGCAAAAAGCCAAACCCAGTTATTACTAGCAGTGCCCCAGCTACTACCCGAATTAAGGTGCCCACAAAGCCCACAGCAGGACGCAGATTGCGGCCGGCGCCTTCAATGAACGTACCGATAGGACGGCTACCGGGCGTAACTGCACCTTCTTCCGAAGCACGCAGGTTGCTGTCTAAGGCAGAGAGCGTCACGGCATCGCCACGCATCCGAAGACGGTCGGAGGCCGTTTTGGCCTCCGGTACCAGAATCCACAGAATGATGTAGAGGATGAACGTGAATCCTCCCACGAAAAGGCCTGCCAGCAACAACACCCGAATCAAGACAACATCGGTACGGAAGTAGGCCGCCAAACCAGCCGACACGCCGCCGATTTTACCGCTGTCAACGTCGCGGTAGAGCTTGCGGAAGTTGGGGTCTTCATCGCTCAGCACATTATCGTAGCGCTTGGGCAGTGCAATCCAGAGCACTATGTAGGCAATTACAGAGAAAGCCGATAGTTTTTCGCCCAACTCATCCAGCCAGCTGATATCGTCGAGAACAGGACCAGCGAGCAACACCCCTACAAACGCCAGCCGGAACCACAGCGGGTTGACGGTGAAGTAGCGGCCCAGGCCGGCGGCTACCCCAGCCACCTTGCGGTTGGCCATGTCGCGGGAGAGGCGGCGGGGTTCGTCGGTAGCGGCGGTGGTATTGCCAGGGTCAGCGGCATTTTTTGTGCTGCCGGTGTAGGCCCGGCCGCTGGCGCTGTTTGTGCTGCTGCCTGTAGTGCCGGTGTAGAAGCCTTCGGCGGTGCCGCTGGCCACGGCCGAGGCCAGAATTTCTTCGTCTTCCTCGGCCTCATCGGCGGCCTGAAAATCGCGTACGCGGCCCATCTTCGCTACCATCTGCTCCACGTCTTCCAGCGAAATAATCTGCTTGCTGGGCGAAAGCCGCGATACAAACAGCTCGGCAATGCGGCTCTCAATGTCGGCCACGATTTCCTCGTGTCCGCGGTAGCCAGAGAAGTGGGCTTTCACCTCGGCCAGGTAGCGGCCAAGGACTTCGTATCCATCTTCCTCGATGTGGAAGATGATGCCCTGAAGGTTGATGCTGATGTTCTTTTTCATCTCAGTGCTGCAACTAGTTCAAGTGAAAGGGAGTGGGGAGAGGGAGGCGGGCTAGGCCGCGTCGGAGGAGGGGGTAGGCGAGTGAGAGCGGATAATCCGAATGGACTCCTCTACTTCCTCCCAGGTCAGGCGTAGCTGGTGCAGAAACTCCTGCCCGGCCAGCGTGAGCGTGTAGTACTTGCGGGGCGGCCCGCTCGTCGATTCCTTCCAGGTATAATCCAGAAGGGCGGCATTCTTGAGGCGGGTGAGCAGCGGGTAGAGGGTGCCCTCCACCACAATCATGCGGGCTTGCGTGAGCTCCTCCAACATGTCGGAGGCATACACCTCGCCGCGGGCAATGATTTCCAGGATGCAGAATTCCAGAATGCCCTTCCGCATCTGCACTTGGGTGTTCTCTACTTTCATGGGCTGAGGACAGATATCGGTGAAGAATGAGACAAAGGTAACAGAAGGTACTATGTAACACAAGGTACTGTGTAAATATATTTTTGGTTGTCATTTCAGAAGATTTTTTTGTTCGGAAATGAGAAGCTATACCCAGTGTATTAATTGCCAAACGCTCTGACTATCAGTTAAGAAAGCACAACACTATGCATCGGCCCGATTTGTGCTAAACGCCAGCTGGTCGTTTTTGTCGAAAGCGCATAAGAATGAAGTAACTTGCGTTTCGGTCGTGGTCACGGCTTGCCATTTTACCCTAGTAGGATACTATGATGCACTTCTCCCGTTTCGCTACTCTCGGGTTGTTATTGTCTGGGTTAGCCTTGGGGCAAACTGTTAAGGCTCAGAGCACAACGCCAAAATACAGCAACGAATTTCTGAATCTTGGCGTGGGTGGCCGGGCGCTGGGTATGGGCAATGTGCAGGTGGCTCTAGCCTCCGATGCCACCGCTGGCTACTGGAATCCGGCCGGCCTCACGCAGCAAAAAAATAAGTACGACGCCGTGCTCATGCACTCCGAGCTGTTCTCGGGCATCATCAAAAACGACTACGCAGCTTTCTCCATGCCCCTCGACGAGCAGAGCGCCATCGGCGCCAGCCTCGTGCGGCTGGGGGTAGACGATATTGCCGACACGCGCAATCTGGTGAACGAGTACGGCCAGATTGACTACGGCCGCATTACCTACTTCTCCATTGCCGATTACGCCATGCTGCTGTCCTACGCCCGCAAGATCGGGAGCGTGGAGGGCTTGTCGGTAGGGGCGAATGCCAAGATCATCTACCGCAATGTGGGCGATTATGCCAATGCTTGGGGCTTTGGTATCGACGCGGGCGTGCAGTACAATCACGCCGGCTGGCAACTGGGCCTGATGGCCCGCGACATTACCACTACCTACAACGCTTGGTCTATCAACGCGGATAAGTTTCGGCAGACGCTGGTACCCGGCGAGGCCATGCCCAAGGGCGGCCCTGAGGTAACGCTGCCCCGTTTCATCCTGGGCGCCGCCCGCCTGATTAAGCTGCCAGGTGAGTTCACGGCCCTACCCGCCCTAGACCTGGAAATGACCACAGATGGCCAGCGCAACACCCTGATTTCATCCAGCGCTGTGAGCATCGACCCGCGCGCGGGTATTGAAATTGGGTACAGCAACCTGGTGTACCTGCGCGGTGGGGTAGGAAATTTTCAGAAGATCAAGTCCTTCAAAAGTACCACGCAGGAAGACTGGCACGCCCAGCCTAGCCTGGGGGTAGGGGTGGCCCTCAGCGGCCTGCGCCTCGATCTGGCCCTCTCGCGCCTGGCCGTGGAAAACACGGGTGGCAGCGCTTCCCAGACCAACTCTGTTATCGTGTCGCTGGGCTACGGCTTCAAATAAACGCGACTTCGACTTTTAGCTACATGATAGATTATCTGGTTTCTATGAAACACGCATACGTTTGGAAGGTACGTGGGCTGTGGCAACGCTTGTTACTGGTGTTGGTGTTTCTGCTGGGCGCTCAGCAGCTGCTAGCCCAATCCGGGGCCTACGGCAACGAATGGATTGTGCCCGGACAGCAGTACTACAAGATACAAACCGTGCGCGACGGCCTTTACCGTCTCGACAATGCCTACCTCGCGCAAGCTGGCATTAATGGGGTAAATCCCAGTCAGTTTCAGCTGTGGCGGCGCGGTCAGCAAGTGGCTATCTACGTGGGCGGCAACGCCACCACGCAAGATGCCAGCACCTATATTGAGTTCTTTGGGCAGGGCAACGACGCCAAGCTAGACCGTGGTATGTATAAGCAGGCTCAAGACCAAGCTCAGCCTTATTACAGCCTTTATACCGATACGGCCGCCTATTTCCTGACATGGTCCAGCGCATCCCAGGCGAAGCGTATGGTCCAGCCGGCGGCCGCAGCTCCGGGTACGGCTGCGCCGTATTGGTTGCGCCCGGAGTTGCAGGTGCACGGATATAATTACGCCGACGTAGATGAAATAGCCTATCTGTTTCAACCATGGGCTGAGCCTGGAGAGGGATTTTTCTCTGGACAGATGAATACAAATGGTTATACTTTCCCGATAGGGACGGAGCAGCGTCAGAGTTTTGCAAATGGAGCGCGTTTAGAAACACAGCTGGTTGGCAGTTCTAAGGCGAATCATATTATTGAAGTAGCTGTTGAGCAGCCCTCTGGTACCCGGCGGCTGTTAGGTACCGAACGGTTTGATAACTATGCCAACCGTAAGGTATCCTACACCTTACAACCCGCCGATGTGCGGCCTGATGGTACTATTCGCGTACAGATTAAGCCTACAAATACGGCTGCAGGACAACGCGACTTTGTACGCATTGCCTATTTTAAAGTAACATATCCTCAAACAGCACGCTGGATTGCCAACCGGGCAAGCCGCTACTTCCAAAGCGACTCTACGCTAAATACGCCTGCTTACTACGTGCTTGATAGTATTCCCGCCAGTGTGTATGGCTATGACGTAACGGACCCATATGCTGTACAGCGTATCACGGGCACTGCTGCCACAGGAGCAAAGCGCGGTTTCTACTTTCCATCCGCTGGCGCTACCAACACTCGGCGCCTGCTTTTGGCTGATACAGAAAGACCTTTATTGCCTACACTGCCGGCTCGACGTGTCAATTTTCTGGCATTGCAGCCTACTATGGCAAATTATATTATCATCACTAGCCCTACGCAGATGTTGCCAGCGGGTGGCATTGCCAATCCTGCTCAAGCTTATGCTGATTACCGGGCATCGGCTGCTGGTGGTAAATATGATGTGTTGATGGTGACCAGCCAACAGCTCTACGACCAGTTCCACTACGGCGAGAAGTCGGCGCTGGCATTAAGGCAGTTTGCTCTGTGGATGCTTACAGATAAGAGTCGTGAGAAATATCTGTTGTTGCTGGGTAAGGGCTACCATGTAGGCGAAGGTATCAGCGGAAACTACCCACGCAATATACCTGGGTTGGAGCAGGTGCCTACTAGTACGCGGAGCGCCTCCGATATATTCTTTACTGCCGACTGGCCCAATAATAATTACACAGCAGGCATGGTTACCGGGCGCATTTCCGCCTCCACCTCACAGCAGACAGTTAATTATCTGAACAAGCTGAAAGAGCACGAAGCCTTGGGGTTAGAACCCTGGCGGAAAAATGCGCTCAACCTTTCGGGTGGAGAGAATGCAGCAAATTATATAGAGTTTAATCAATACATTGATAAGTATAAGAAGCTGATTGAAGCTCCTTGCTTTGGTGGGCAGGTAGTGAAAACCTACCGCCGTTCAGAGCTCGGTACTGTTGGCTCATTTCCAGTAGGTATCAATATTTCCAATGAGTTAAATAAGGGATTGTCGCTGATTACCTACTTCGGCCACGGCTCTCCTATGACCCTAGACTTAGATATAGGTAACGTCTACGATGCTACCAAAAATTACAACAATAAGGGGAAATACCCAGTGATGTTTGTGAATGGCTGCGCGGCGGGCAATACCTATGTGCCTTACGCCACGCTGTGCGAGAATTGGGTCTTTGCCCCCGATAAGGGCTTTGTAGGTTTCATGTGCGAATCGGGTTTTGGCTTCTCCAACGACTTGGACGAAAGCCAAACGCTGATGTATAAGCTGTTGCTAAACGACCCGGCCTGGTATGGTAAGCCCGTGGCGCGGGTGTGGAACGAGGTGGCGCGCCGCTTACAACCCATTGCGCAGTACAGCCTCTCTACGGCGTCCAACCTGATGTGCACCATCTGGCAGGGCGACCCAGCCCTACGGCTATTCTCACCCGCCAAGCCCGATCTGGTCATCACCAACGACAGTCTGCACATCCCCGCAGCAGCCAACGGGCAGCCCGTGCTAGCTTCGGCAGAGTCGTTTAAGCTCGTTATTAATGCGGGCAACCTAGGGAGTCTATGCGGTGCCGAGAAAGTGGACGTTTGCGTGACGCGCAAGTACCCCGCTACCTCTGGCCGCAAAGACGACGCGTATAGCTTCTCCTTCACCTCTACCCAGCGCGACAACACCTACACGGTAGACATTCCGAATACAGGCGATGTATTTGGCGAAAATACGTTTGTTGTAAAGCTCGATTGCAACACCCTGATAGATGAGCTGGATGAGACCAATAACGAAGCACAGCTGAAGTACAACTTCCTGCGCGGCGGCGTTACGGCCCTCACGCCTACAGAGTTTGCTGTTGTGCCCTCGGGAGCGGTGCGGCTGGTGGGGCAGAGCAATCTGCTGAGTGCCGAGCCACGGCTGTTTGATATGGAGTTGGATACGGTACCTACCTTCAACAGCCCCTTGGTACAGCGCAACAACACGGTTTCGGGGCGGCAGCTGGCCAGTTGGGCAGCTACTGTGCCTACCATTGCCGGGCGCGACAGTGTGGTGTGGTACTGGCGCCTGCGCCTGCAAACGCCACAGTCTGAAGAAAGTAATGCCTGGGCTACCAGCTCGTTCCGGGTGATTCCGGGTACTACGGGTGGTTGGTCGCAGAGCCATTACGGGCAATTTGAGCGCAACACGCAGCAGCGCGTAACCGTGGCGGCGCCCAATGGCCGTTGGAGCTTCGCGGAGGCCGATGGCGGTAGTGGGGTAGTAACTTCTACCCTCATCGGGCCGGCGCAGCAGTGGACCACTCTGTTTCATACCGTACGCACGCAGGAAAACGACAGCTACACATTGCGTCTGCTAGGCGTAGATGCTACAGGTGCTACCACCGTACTGAATCCTGATGTCACTAGCCGCGCCCACTCGCTGGCCGATGTATCTGCTGCGCGCTATCCCTACCTGCAACTGCAAGTGATACTGCGCGATACCCTTAACCACACTGCACCGCAGCTCAAACAGTTGTTGGTGACGTACCAGGGCGTGCCCGAAGGCGTGATACGCCCTGATTTGGCTGCCACGGATGCCTACACAGCCGCCACACTCACCAAGCAGGCTACCAGCGGCACGCTTAGCTTCCCGGTATACTTCCAGAATATTTCTACTACGGATTTTGGTACACCGCTGAAGGCGGAGGTTACTCTGCGGGATGCTGCCAACCGTACCAGCACTACGCTGGTAGAATACAAAGGAGGCGTACTGAAAGCCGGAGAAACTGCTAAGATTGACGTGACAGCCAACGTAGTGAACCTGGCTACCGGCGTCGTGACGGGCTCCGTGAACGTAAACCCCCGCCTGCTGCCCGAGCAGTACTACTTCAACAACCAGCTGGTACTGCCAAGCTTCAACGTGAACAATAGCAGCACGCCGCCTACCCTCGATGTGGCCTTTGATGGGCAGCACATCTTGAATGGTGACATCGTATCGCCCTCACCGGTGGTAACGGTGCAGCTGCAAAACAACAACCTGCTACGGCCGGTGAAGGAAGCTAGCAACTTCAGCCTGTTTCTGGTGAAGCCGGGTGAAAGCAATGCCACGGAAATTAATATGAACTCATCGGCGGTGGCCTTTCTGGCCGATTCGGCGAAGGGACTGGCGCGCATTGAGTACCGCCCCAGCACAGCGCTAGCCGATGGTAAATACACGCTCATCGCGCAAGGCCGCGACGCCTCCGGTAGCGCGGCAGGCAGCCAGGAATACCGCGTGACGTTCGAGGTTATCAACGAATCGACCATCACCAACGTGTATCCCTACCCTAACCCCATGACCAGCAAGGCCAAGTTTGTCTTCACGCTGACAGGGGCGCAGGTGCCGCGCAACATGAAGATTCAGATTCTGAGCTTAACGGGCAGGGTAGTGCGAGAAATCATGATGGCCGAGCTGGGCCCGTTGCGCATCGGCAACAACATCTCCGACTACTCCTGGGATGGCACCGATGAGTTCGGCGACCGGCTTGCCAACGGCACCTACCTCTACCGCGTGGTACTCGACGACCCCAACAAAGACTTCCAGCACCGCACCACCGCCGGCGACAAAGCCTTCAAGAAAGACTGGGGTAAAATCGTGCTGTTGCGGTAGCGAGTGACTGAATGAATAAAAGTAGCCTGTCATCCTGAGCTTGCGAAGGACCTTCTCACGGTAGAACGAGTCGTTAGTACGATAATCGTTCAACTGGCATAAGGTCCTTCGCTCCGCTCAGGATGACAGGCTACTTTTATTCATTCAGCCACTCCCTACCTCCTCCGCAACGTCACAAAGCTGTAGGGGAAGGCGTGCTTGAGGTCGGGCTCGTGCCGCTCGCGGGTTTCTTCCTGCCATTCGGTGCGGTTGAGGTCGGGGAAAAGGGCGTCGCCCTCCACGGTTTGGTGTACCTCCGTGAGGAAAATAGTGTCGGCGGTGGGTAGGGCTTGGCGGTAGATTTCAGCTCCGCCAATGATAAAAATATCCTCGTCGAAGGTCTGGGCTAACTCCACTGCGGCGGGTACGGAATTGGCCATTTCGCAGCCTGTGGGCTGCCAGTCGGTTTGCCGCGTCACCACGATGTTTTGCCGGTTGGGCAAGGGCTTGCCGATCGACTCAAACGTGCGACGGCCCATTACAATGGGGTGACCTGAAGTGAGTTGCTTGAAATGCTTGAGGTCGTTGGGCAGGTGCCAGGGTAAGGTATTTTCTTGGCCGATAACGCCGTTTTCGGCTACGGCTACGATGAGGGCTATCATGAGGTAAGGTGGTGAAGTGGTGAACAAAATACGCGTGTCATCCTAAGCTTGCGAAGGACCTTATGCTCGCAGAACGAGTCATTCTTACGCCTGCTGTTCTTTCGTGAGAAGATCCTTCGCAAGCTCAGGATGACAGAACTTCACGACTTCAACAGTTCACTGTTAAACCCACGCAGAAAGTCCTGTATGGGCATGCGTTTTTTACCCTCCAGTTGCACGTCAAGTAGGTCGAGCATGCCAGCCGTAGTGGCAATGCGCAGGTAGGTGCGGCCATCGGTGGCCCAGGAACCGGGTACGGCGGGTTGGGGCGTGATGGCCTCCTCGGGCGTCACCACGCGGGCGCGGAAGATTTTTAGCGTGCGTCCGTCGGGCAACTGCGTGAAAGCTGTGGGGAAGGGCGACAGGCCGCGAATGCGGTTCACCAACGCCAGCGCGGGCTGCTGGAAATCTAGTCGGCCGGTTTCCTTGCTGATTTTGGGAGCTGTGCGTAGGGTAGGGCTGTGTGATTGGGGCGTGGTGGGTACGTTGCCGGCTGCTACGGCCTGCACCGTACGTAGGGCCAGCGCCGCCCCAGCTACTTTCAGCTTTTCGTAGAGCGAGCCGAAGTCGTCCTCGGGCTTAATGTCGACCACATCCTGCAAAATCAGGTCGCCGGTGTCAATTTCGTGTTGCAGGAAAAAGGACGTGACGCCGGTTTGGGTTTCGCCCTCAATAAGTGCCCAGTTGATGGGCGCCGCGCCCCGGTACTGAGGTAGGAGCGAAGCATGAATGTTCAAAGAACCCAAACGAGGCATGGCCCACACGGCCTCGGGCAGCATCCGAAACGCTACGACCACCTGCAAATCGGCGGCGTAGCTGCGCAGCTCCTCCTGAAACGCCGGCGACTTCAGGTTGGTGGGTTGTAGCACCGGCACGCCGTGCGCCACCGCCGCTTGCTTCACGGCCGACTCCTGGAGCTGTCGGCCACGTCCGGCGGGTTTGTCGGGCGCCGTTATCACGGCTACCACTTCGCAGCCGGGCCAGGTAAGCAGTGTTTCTAATGTAGGCACCGCAAAATCGGGCGTGCCCATGAAAATAATTCGAAGCATACAGGGTAGGGGCGCGTTGCACGCACCCATCGTTGAACAAAAGGTTTGAAAGGGGCTATGATGCAGCGCGGACGACGGGCGCCTGCAAGGCGCCCCTACGATTCAGGATACAGCAAATACTTTTTGCGCAGTTGCTTGTACTGGCTTAGCCCCGGCTCCCACGATTTGCGAATTTCTGCCTCGGTTTTGCCAGCAATAATTTGCGGGCGCAGCTCCTTGGTGCCAGCCAGCCGCTCGAAGCCTTTGTTGAAAAACTGGTCTTTGGCGGTGCTTTGCTGGTAGAAATCAAGCAGGTAGCGAAGCGTGAAGCCTTCTACCTTCGCATCGTGCAGGTTCACACCGCGGCAGGTCTGACCTTTTTGCGGTGGATCGGTGGAGCCAGGGTTGGGGGTAGGCACAAACGTGAAGGGTCGCGAGGCGGGTTGTTTGGGACTACCCAAAATCTCGAATGGCGTGTTGGTGCCGCGGCCTACGCTCACATCGGTGCCCTCAAAAAGACACAGCGAGGGGTAGAGGGCTACGCTCTGCGCGGTGGGTAGGTTGGGGGAGGGACGCACCGGTAGCTCGTAGCGCGTGGCGTGGGTGTAGCCCGCCACCGGCACCACCGTAAGCTTGCACTGTACGCCGCCAGCCAGCCAATTCTCGCCATTCAGCATCTGGGCCAGCTCGCCTACCGTGAGGCCGTGCACGATGGGTAGCGGGTCGAGGCCGACGAAGGACTTGAGCGCCGGGTCCAGCACGGGGCCATCCACGTACCAGCCATTGGGGTTGGGGCGGTCCAGCACTACCACTTCCTTACCCTGCTCGGCGGCGGCTTCCATCACATAGTGCAGCGTGCTGATGAAGGTGTAGAAGCGCGTGCCCACGTCTTGGATGTCGAAAATCAACACATCCAAGTCTTGCAGCATCTCGGGGGTAGGCTTTTTGGTGGCGCCGTAGAGGCTGCGCACCGGCAGGCCGCTGCGGGCATCTTTGCCATCCTTGATGGTGGCACCGTCGGCCGCCTCTCCCCGGAAACCGTGCTCGGGCGCGAAAATCGTTTTCACGCCTACCCCCTGCGCCAGCAGCGTATCTACGAGGTAGGCCTGGCCCACGCGCGAAGTTTGATTGACCACCAAACCCACGCGTTTACCTTTCAGCTGGGGCAGGTAGCGGCTGAACTGCGCCGCGCCTACCTGCAACGCGGGAGCCACAGGGGCTGCGCTAGCAGGCGCCGGCGGGGTAGGCGGAGTGACCGTTGCGGGCGGGGCGGTGCGGCTGCAATCGGTGGCGAGTAGGGCGAGGCTCAGCAGGCCGGGAAGAAAGGAAACTGTCATGACAAGAAAAGGGGCTAGAAAACTGCCCGCAGACGCGTAGCTTTACGGCAGTGAACGTCTCGCAGTACATATCCCACAAGATTGATGGGGCCGACTCAGGTTCTTTTACCTCGTCGGTGACAAAAATAGCCATTATCAGCATTGCCATGGGCTTGGCGGTGATGATTGTGTCGTTTGCCATCCTGGAAGGCTTCCGCAACGAAATTCAGAATAAGATTTTCTCGTTCGGGGCGCACCTGCAAATCACCAAGTACGATACCAACAACTCCCTGGAGGTGGCGCCCATCAACGGGCAGCGGCTGACGCAGGAGCTGCGTACGTTTCCGCAGGTGAAAACTGTGCAGCCGTTTGCCATCAAAACGGCCATCATTAAAACCCGCGATGAGGTGCTGGGCGTGGTGCTCAAGGGCATCGACGAGCCGCAGGCCGGTAGCTCGCCTATGCGCCAGAACCTGGTGGCCGGCAAGTTCCTGACGTTTCCCGACACGGCTGCCAGCGACGACGTGCTGCTCTCGCGCAAGGTGGCCGACAAGCTGCGCCTGAAGGTAGGCGACGAGGCACTGTTTTACTTCATCCAGAACCCGCCCCGCATCCGGCGCTTCAAGGTCAGCGGTATCTACCAAACCGGCCTCGACGAGTTCGACGAGGTGTATGTTATTGGCGATATTCGGCAGATCCGCGACCTGCGCGCCTGGCCCGATTCGCTGGTGGGCGGTATGGAAGTGGTGCTGCGCGACTTCCAGCAGCTCAACCCGGTGGCCGACAATATGTACGAGCAGCTACCTTACGACCTAAAGCTCGACAAAATTACGGAGCAGTATCAGCAACTATTTGACTGGCTGAAGCTGCTCAACCGCAACGTGGTTATCTTCCTGGTACTCATTATTGTAGTGGCAACGTTCAATATGATTGCCACCATCTTCATCATGATTCTGGAGCGCACCAACATGATTGGGGTGCTGAAGGCCATTGGGGCCACCGACAACCAGATTCGGAGCATGTTTTTCTTCCGCGGCCTGAGCCTCACGGTGCGTGGCATGCTGTGGGGCAACGTGATTGGGCTGGGATTCTGCGCGGTGCAGTACTTTTTCCACGTCATCCCCCTCGACCCCGAGAACTACTATATGGACCGTGTGCCGATTCACTGGGACCTGTTTATCATTGTGGTGCTGAACGTGGCCACCTTCTTGGCCTCGCTGCTGGCCGTGCTGGTGCCTACCTACCTTATCTCGCGGATTCGGCCGGTTACAGCCATCAAATTTGATTAGTGTAAGTCTTTATTCTGACAAAAAGGGTCAGCCGCTGAATGCATTCAGCGGCTGACCCTTTTTGTCAGAATAAAGGCAAGGTGCCAGCTTTAAATGGGTTAGGGGTCCGTCATCAATCCAGGAACTCAATCGACTTCCCTACCCCCTCTCCAACCAAACTTACAGCCATTGGCTTTGCAAAACCAGGTTGGGATCGGGGCAAAGCGCAGCCCACTGGTCACGCTCTGCCGGCGCGGCCACGCCGGGAAAGTCTCCTTGGCGGCCTTGCATGTCGGCTATTACCTGAAAGTGCAGGTGTGGGGGCCAGTCGCCGTTTTCGGGCGGAGGGCCTACCTCGGCAAAGGTGGTGCCTTGCGCGATGGTCATGCCGGGGCGCAGCAGGGCCGTTTCGCGGCGAGTGAGGTGGCCGTAGAGGGTGTAGAAAACTGTGTCTTCGAGCTGGTGTTGCAGAATGATGGTAGGACCGTAGTCGCCAAAGTTGGCATTGTCGGCCAGGCTGTGCACTACGGCATCGAGCGGCGCCAATACGGGCGTACCGGCGCGCAGCCACACATCCACGCCTAGGTGCAGGGAGCGGGCCGGAGCGCTGTCGTCGGCGAAGAGGGTAGGGCTGCGGCGGTAAATCACGCGGTTTTCGAGGTAGCCGCCTACCCCAATATCAGCCTGTTGGGCAGCCAGCAGACGCGCTACTAGGTCCGAAAACGCATCCGTATCGCGTAGGTTGGTATCAGTTAAAAGTGGATTGGCAGCCGTGAAATCGAGGCGGGCCACATCGGGTGCGCTCAGGTCGACGGGGAGTACCGGCCCAAACTCGTGTTGGTGACGCTCCAACAGCTCGGCAAGGGGAGAAGGCATAGGGTAGGAAGTTGAATGTTGAAAGCAGGTAAGAAGAAAGAAGCTGAACTTAAAGGACGAATACAGTACCAGCGGTCCGCAAAGCACGTAAATACCAACAGAAGCTACGCCATCCGCCGGGGAATCCCGTACTTTGTGCCCCCCAAACGGTTGGCCCACGCCACCAGTGCTATATCGAATTCCCAGTTTCTAAGTTTACCAGCATGTCTTACCTCACGCTGAACGTCGTTGACCTCACCCAGGAAGCGCCCGACGCCGTTACCATCTACCTCGAAAGCCCCGACCGCCAGCCCATTGCCAGTCAGCCCGGCCAGTTCCTGACCCTGATTCTGCCCTGCGGCCCCGGCGGCAAGAAAGAGCGCCGGGCCTACTCGCTCAGCAGCACCCCCGGCGAGGCCCCGCGCCTAGCCGTCACGGTGAAGCGGGTGGCCGGTGGCCTGGTCAGCAACTACCTCCTAGACACGGTGCGGGTAGGGCAGCAAGTAGAGGCCATGGCGCCGCTGGGCAACTTCACCCTGCAACCCAACCCCGGCGTGACTCGCTCGCTGGTACTCGTTGGGGCCGGCAGTGGCATCACCCCGCTGATGAGCATCCTGAAAGCCGTGCTACGCGAAGAACCCCAGAGCCGGGTGCTGCTCGTGTACGGCAACCGCACCGAAGAATCGGTGATTTTCCGGCAGCAGCTGGCCCAGCTAGAGGCGCAGTCGGGTGGGCGCTTGCAGGTGGAGCACGTGTACAGTCAGCCGCACACGCCCGCCAGCGGGCAGCCGCACAAGTATATTGGTCGCCTCAACCGCACCATGCTGCTGCGTATTCTGGAGCAGCGCCACACCAGTGCCTCAGTGCAGTCGGCAGAGTATTACATGTGCGGCCCGGAGGGTATGATGACCGAAGCTCGCGCCGCTCTGGACCTACTGGGCGTACCGGCCGCGCAGATTCACCGCGAGAGTTTCGTGGCGGCTGCCGACTCGGCCGAAACCGCCGCTGCTCAGCCCAACGGCCACGGCGACGTATCGACGGCCGATGATGACGACGCCTCGGCTACCCGCAAAGTGACCGTGCAGTACGAAGGCAGCGAGTACCAGTTCGACGTAGCGCCCGACCAAACCATTCTGGAAGCGGCCCTCGACCTGGATATCGACCTGCCCTACTCTTGCCAGGCGGGCCTGTGCACCGCCTGCCGTGGTAAGTGCCTGAGCGGCAAGGTACACCTGGATGAGCGCGAAGGGCTATCAGACTCCGAAATGGAAAAAGGCTACGTGTTGGTGTGCGTGGCGCACCCGCTCACCAAGGATGTCGTCATCGAAATAGATTAGCAGTCGAGCTAGCATTTGCCTACCTTCCACTATGGATACAACCACGTGGCTGACCGTTGCCCAGCGCTTGCAGGCGCTGGCGCAAACGGGTCTGGAATATTCAAAAGGTAGCCCTTTCGACTTAGAGCGGTACGCCGAAATCAGGGCGCTGAGCGTGCAGATGGTGGCCGGGCTGACGGAAGAACCATTGGAAAAAGTAACCGCCTTTTTCACCTCCGAAACCGGCTACCAAACCCCCAAGGTAGACGTGCGAACAGTCGTATTCCGGGGTGCCGACGAGGTGCTGATGGTGCAGGAAAAAATGGACCACAACCGCTGGACCCTACCCGGCGGCTGGGCTGACGTGGGCCTGACGCCCTTCGAAGTAGCCGAAAAAGAAGCCGAAGAGGAAACCGGCCTGCACGTGCGCGCCGTGCGCCTGTTGGCTTTGTTCGACAAGAAGCAGCACCCACACCCGCCGCAACCCTGGTACGTTTACAAATGTTGTATTTTGTGTGAGGTGGTAGGCGGCGAGCTGGGCAACGATAACGTGGAAACCATAGGGGCCCGTTGGGTACGCGAAGCTGAGCTGGACAACCTTGACCTATCCACCGACCGTATTACCAGGTCGCAGCTGGCTACGCTGTTTGAGTTTGCCCGCCAACCCGATAAGCCCACGCTCTGCGACTAAACCTACAGCCCCTGCCCGCGGTTACGTAGTATTGGCCTCACACAACCTTGCCAGGCCGCTTCCCTCCCTAAAAACGATAGATGCCGAATTATATGAATCTTGCTCCCGCGTCGGCTACTGAGCTGGCTACTGATATGCAGCGTCCTGCGCGTCGCTACTTGCCCGAGTCGTTTGTGGTAACCGATTGGGCCTCTTTGCAGGCCTATTTTGAAGAGCTGCGTGACCGAACCATCGACTCGGCAGGCGAGCTGGAAAATTGGTTGCTCGACCGCTCGGAGCTGGAATCGGTGCTGAGTGAGGACTTGGCGTGGCGCTACATCCGCATGACATCGGACACGCAGAGCCAGGAGCGGGCCGAGGCGTTTCAGTTTTTCGTGAATGAGGTGGAGCCGCAGGCCGCGCCCTACGACCACGCCCTCAACGAAAAGCTCATGTCCTCGCCCTACCTGCCGGAGCTGGACCAAGACCGCTACCGCGTATTCATCCGCTCGGTGCGGCAGGCGCTGGATATTTACCGCGCCGAGAACATTCCGCTGAAAACCGAAATCAGCACCAAGCAGCAGCAGTACGCGGCCACGGTAGGGGCCATGACGGTCACGCTGGACGGCAAGGAAGTGACCCTACCCCGCGCCGCCGATAATCTCAAAAACACCGACCGTTCGGTGCGCGAAACCGCCTACCGCGCCATTCAAGAGCGACGCTTGCAGGATGCCCAGGCCCTCGACCAACTCTTCACGGAGCTGGTGACCCTGCGCGACCAGATGGCCCGCAACGCCGGTTTTGCCAACTTCCGCGACTACATGTTTGCCGCGCTGGGTCGCTTCGACTACACCGCTGAGGACTGCTTCGACTTCCACCGCGCCATCCGCGAAACCGTGGTGCCCTTCATCGACGACCTCGACCTGGAGCGCCGTCAGGACCTGGGACTAGCCGAGCTGCGTCCCTGGGACTTGGACGTGGATACTTCCGGCAAAGCGCCGCTGCGGCCGTTTGAAACGGGCGAAGAACTGCTGGAAAAAACCATCACCGTGTTCCAGCGCCTCGACCCTTTCCTGGGTGAGTGTCTGCGCACCATGCGCCAGATGGGCCACCTCGATTTGGAGTCGCGCAAGGGCAAGGCGCCGGGCGGCTATAACTACCCGCTGGACGAAACCGGCGTGCCGTTCATCTTTATGAATGCCACCGCGTCCCTACGCGATGTGGTGACGCTCTTGCACGAGGGCGGCCACGCCGTGCACTCCTTCCTCACACGCCGCCTACCCCTCTCCGCCGACAAGCACCCGCCATCCGAAGTGGCCGAGTTGGCTTCCATGAGCATGGAGCTGATGAGCATGGACTATTGGGACGAGTTTTTCCCGAACCCCGACGAGCTACGGCGCGCCAAGCGTACCCACCTCGAAGGCGTGCTGGAAACCTTCCCCTGGGTAGCTACCATCGACAAGTTTCAGCACTGGGTGTACGAGCACCCCCAGCACACCGTGGCCGAGCGGCACCAGCGCTGGACGGAGATATTCGATGAGTTCAACCAGCGCACCGTGAGCTGGAAGGGCCTGGATGACTACAAGCCCTACCTCTGGCAGAAGCAGCTGCACCTCTACGAAGTGCCGTTCTACTACATTGAGTACGCCATGGCCCAGCTGGGCGCCATTGCCGTGTGGCGCAACTACCGCCAGGACGCGCAGCAAGGCCTGGATGCGTACAAGCGCGCTCTGGCGCTCGGCTACACCGCGCCCATTGGAGAAATCTACGAGGCTGCCGGTATTCGTTTCGATTTCAGCACAGAGTATCTGCGTAGTCTGGCTGACTTCGTGCGCGAGGAAATGGCGAAGCTGTAACCACTTACAAACTGCTGTTTGTTCCAACGCCCACCTGCGAAAGGTGGGCGTTGCGTGTTTTTAGGCGACTTGCTGGCTACTCTGCAAACCGGCGCAGCATCTGGCAGGTATTCCTGGGTAGATAAAGAGGTAGAAGGTAATAGTCGTGGAAGCCTTCGCCAAGCAACTGATAAACAACTGAAGAGTAACCCACGCCAACCGAAGCAGGTATAGCTAGTCAACTCTCACCTGTTCTCCTCCTGTATGCTGCCCCTACCTCACTCCACCAAATACCGTTTCCTGCTGGCTGGCCTGGGCCTGCTTCTACTTCTGCATTTCACTGGTTGTGGCATCTCCGAACAGGTGCAGCAAGCCAAAGCATTCGAGAATGCCCAGATTCGCCTGGCATCGGTGCAGCAAGCCACCGTGGCCGGCATCGACATCATGCAGATCCGGCAGCTCAGTGACCTGAGCACTGTGGACAAGGCCCGTCTGGCCGCTGCCTATGCCGCCGGCAACCTGCCCCTGCGCATGCTAGTGAATCTGGAAATCCGCAATCCGAATGCTGAGATGGCTGCCCTGAATGAGCTGGATTACATTGCCCTCATCGACGGTAAGCAGGTAGCCAAAGGCCGCTCTACGCAGCGGATTGAGGTAGCGCCCAACGGTGGCACTACCCTGGCACCCATCACGGTGGAAAGTAATTTGCGCGAGGCCCTGAGGGAGGAGTCGGGTGAAGCTCTGGCCGACCTAGTGCTGGGCTTTGCAGACCGCGACCGTCAGCCCGTACGTCTGACCATGCGCGTGCGCCCTACTTTCGTTACCAATAATGGCCGCCGTATTACACCTGCAGGCTACATCAATCTGAGTAAGGAATTTACTGCTAGTCAATTGATTGACGCCATAGAGAAGCGTGATTCGTTAAACACACGCCCGTAGCCGTAGCACTCTTGTAGGCTACGCTGCACTACCTAGCCGGCTCGATCTTTCGGGCCGGCTTTTGTATGTATTGGATACTTGTTTATTTAAATAAAATCTAAATAAGGCTTGCATCTGAAATTTTGAAGCATACTTTTGCATCACTGTTTAGAATATTTCTAAACAGTGGTTTGGTGACCATCGGGGCTATTCGGCGGAATAGTCCCGAGAATCCAACCCGCATTCGCAATTGCTTCTTTCTTTATGCCCTGCGCTCGTCTTTGTCTGCTTTTGCTGATTACCCCACTGGCCACGTTGGCCCAGCGGCCGGTAGCACCAGCAGACACGGCCCGGCTCCGGGGGCGCACCTTGGATGAGGTAGTGGTGACAGCCACCCGCACCGAAAAGTCCCTGACCGAAGTGCCGATTCCGGTGACAGTGGTAGGCAAGGCCCAGATTCAGGCTATGGGCTCGTTGCGCCTCAACGATGTGCTGGGCGAGCAAACCGGCCTAACCCTAGTGGCCGACCACGGCCGGGGCGTGCAGCTACAAGGCCTGAACCCCGAGTACACGCTGATTCTGGTAGACGGTGAGCCGTTGATTGGTCGCACGGCCGGCACGCTGGAGTTGTCGCGGCTGGCGGTGGGCAACATCGAGCGGATAGAGGTAGTGAAAGGGCCGGCCTCGGCGCTGTGGGGCTCGGAGGCACTGGCGGGTGTGGTCAACATCATCACCCAAAAGCCCCAGCCCGGCACCCGCGGCGACGTGCGCCTACGCTACGGCTCCAACCAGACCGCCGATTTGAGCGGTACGTTCAATACCAAAGGCGAGCGGCTGGGCCTTACGGTTTTCGGCAACCGCTACAGCTCCCAAGGCTATACCCTGCAACCCGCAAGCGGCACGGCCACGGTGCCGCCCTTTGCCAGCTACACAGGCCAGTCGCGCCTCACCTACAAGGTAGGGGAGCGCACGAACCTGAGTGTATCGGGAAGGTATTTTCTTGAAAATCAGCGAAGCACCATGCCCGTGACGGGCGAAGACGGTGCTACGGCCGACGTGCGTAGTGCGGGCCGGCAAACGGATTACAGCGTGAATCCGGTGCTGACCCACACATTCTCCGACAAGCTCTTTGGCACGGCGCGCTTCTACTACGCCGGCTACCGAACCCGCGAAGACTACACCTACACGGCCACCGGCGCGCCCTACGACGCCAGCTATTTCCACCAGACCTTCACCCGTCCCGAGGTGCAGCTCGACTGGCAACTGCACCCGCGCCACCTGCTTACGGTAGGCGGCGGCTTTCTCACAGAAACCGTGGAAGCCACCCGCTACGACCAGCGCCAACGGATGCGCTCGGGCTACGGCTACGTGCAGGACGACTGGTCGCCGGTGCCGGGCCTGAACCTGGTGGCCGGTGCCCGCTACGATGGGCACAGCCAATACCAGGGGCAGCTCAGCCCCAAGCTTTCGGGACGCTACCAGGTGCGGCCGTGGCTGGCGGTACGCGGCTCGGCGGGTAGGGGCTTTCGGGCGCCGGATTTTCGGCAGCTCTACCTCAACTTTTCCAATCCGGTGGTAGGGTATAGCGTGTTTGGCACGCACCAGGTAGGGGAGAGGGTGGCGCAGCTGGCGCAGCAAAACCAGATTGCCCGCGACGCGGCTACGGGCGAACTGCTCATCAACCAAACGCTGCTCGACCAAGCCAGCGGCCTTACGGCCGAAAGCTCCCGCGCATACAATGTGGGCGTGCAGCTCACGCCGGGCAAGAAGCTGAACCTAACGGTGAACTTCTTTCACAACGACCTTGAAAACCTGATTGAAACGGCGGCCGTGGCGCAAAAAAACAACGGACAATCGGTGTTTTCTTACCGCAACGTGAGCCGGGCCTATACCCACGGCGCGGAGGCGGAAGCCAGCTACCCACTGCTGCCCGGCCTCACGCTGAGCGGTGGTTATCAGTACCTGATTGCCAAGGACAAAGACGTAGTAGAACGCCTGAAAGCCGGCGAAGTCTACCGCCGCGACCCGACTACCCTCGCCACCGAGCGAGTGCCTGTGGGCGACTACGGCGGCCTGTATAACCGCTCGCGCCACTCCGGCAACGTGAAGCTGTTTTATCAGGACATGCGGCGCGGCTACTCGGCCAGCTTGCGCGGCATCTACCGGGGGCGCTACGGCTTGCAGGACCGCAACGGCAACCAACTACTGGACGCCGCCAACGAGTATGTGACCGGCTATTGGGTCTGGAACGTGGCTGCCAGCAAAACCCTGCGCCAGCGCTACACCGTGCAGGCCGGCCTCGACAACGTCCTCAACTTCACCGATCCGGCCAACATCAGTACGCTGCCGGGCCGCCAGTACTATGCCAGCCTGGTGGTGGCCATTGGGGCGAAGTAGCGGCATCTCAACGATTTCTCTTTCCTAATCACTATACCCTGCTTTCTGATGAATGCTCTATTCTCCCGTTTTGCCCTGTTGACCCTGACCACGGCTACCCTGAGCCTGGCCGCCTGCTCCGACGACTCAGACGATACCAATGCCGTGGCGCCTGCGCTGGAAGTGAAAACCGCCAGCAACTTAATGCCTGCCGCTGGTGGTACTACCAGCACCGGCCAGCCCGCCACGCCCAAGCACTATGCCTTCTACAGTCTGGCTACTGGCAAAGAAGTGTCCTACACCGACTCGGCTTCCACGAAGTGGGACATTGCCGTGCGCAGTACCACTATTCTGGTAAACGGTGGCACCAGTGGCCCCGGCAAGGGTAGCGCTCAGGTGGTGAATGGGCTGTTTACGGAACTCTCTGAAGCGCCCGCCACGGGGTACAAGCAGGATACCAACACCGGCAAGGCCATTCCGACGGGCTCGGGCAATGGCTGGTACAGCTACAACCCTACCACGCACCTTATTACGCCCATTGCTGGCAAAGTCATCATGCTGCAAACTGCCGATGGCAAATATGCCAAGATGGAAGTGGTAAGCTACTACAAAGACGCGCCCGCCACGCCTACCGCTGCCAGCCCCAGCGGCTGCTATACCTTCCGCCATATGTACCAGCCCGACGGCTCGCGCAACCTGAAATAAAGTCCGGTCTAGGTGGGTAGGCGCGGCGATATGGAGCGCTAACCCTACCTGCCTGGTGCCGGCACAACTCAATCATCAACCAATCAGCCCTACCCTTTATGCCCAAGCAAATCTTGAAGCTGCTCCTCTTACTGCTGCTGCTGGCCGCTACCAAACCGGGGCAGGCCGCCGCGCCCGCCCGTATCGTGTCGCTGAGCGGCACCATCAGCGAAATGGTGTGCGACCTGGGCCACCAAGCCGATTTGGTGGGCGTGGACGTGACCAGCACCTACCCCGCCACGCTGGCTACATTGCCCAAGGTAGGGCACACGCGCAGCATCTCGGCCGAAGGTGTGCTGGCCTTGCGCCCTACCCTGGTACTGGGTACTACGGAGTCGATAAAGCCGGAAGTAGCCGCGCAATTGCGCTCGGCGGGGGTGTCGGTGCAGCTATTCAAGCAGGAGTATTCGGTGGCCGGCACGAAGAAGCTGGTGCAAGAGGTCGCCTCTCTATTAGGCGCCACGGCCCAAGTGCCGGCTCTCACCAAAAAGCTCGACGCCGACCTCACGAAGGTGCAAAAGCCCACGAAAGCGCCCAAAGTGCTGTTTGTGTACGCCCGCGGTACAGGCACCATGATGGTGGCCGGGCAGGGCACCTCGGTGGAAAAGGTGATTCAGCTGGCCGGTGGGCAAAATGCGGCCGTTGGCTTCTCTGACTTCAAGCCCCTCACTGCCGAAGCCCTGGTGGCCGCCAATCCCGACTACCTGCTGCTGTTCGATAGTGGCCTGGAGAGCCTGGGCGGCAAAGCGGGTCTGCTGCAAGTGCCCGGCGTGGCCCAAACCACCGCCGGCCGCACCGGCCACATCATCGAGATGGACGGCCAATTGCTCACGGGCTTCGGGCCGCGCCTGGGCCAGGCTGCCGCCGAACTGGCTCGTTTGACGAAATAGATGCCATTGTTCTGGTGTGGGCCTCACCCCCCGGCTCCTCTCCGAAGAGGGGGCCGGGGTGAGGCCCACACCAGAACAACTCCACTTACTGCCCTTTCCTATGCCTACCCGCACTGCTCCGTCTGTATCTACCGTGCCTACCCGCACCAGCACGGCTACCCGCCGCCGATTGATGCTGCTAGCCGCGGCGGTGCTACTGGTAGCGGCTGTGGTAATAAGTGTAGGAGCCGGAGCCATGCGCATTGCCCCAACGGCGCTGCTCGGTATCTTCCTGGCGAAGCTGGGCATGTCGACAACGCTTGGTTTTGAGCCGCAACAAGAGGCTGTGCTGTGGGCTATCCGGCTGCCGCGGGCTTGTTTGGGTGTGCTGGTAGGCGCTAGCCTGGGATTGGCAGGAGCGGCTATGCAAGGCCTGTTCCGCAACCCCCTGGCCGATCCGGGGCTAATTGGCGTGTCGGCGGGGGCGTCGTTGGCAGCGGTGGCTACCATTGTGCTGCAAGCCACACTGTTTCAGACAGCAGGCGAGTGGCTGGGGCTGTATCTGCTGCCGGTAGCGGCGTTTGTGGGCGCGTGTGGCACCACGCTGGTTGTATATCAGCTCTCGAAGGAAGGGGGTAGGGCCGTGGTCAGCACTATGCTGCTGGCGGGCATTGCCATCAACGCGTTGGCGGGCGCCCTCACCGGCCTGCTCACCTATGTGGCCACCGATGCTCAACTGCGCAGCATCACGTTTTGGGGGCTGGGTAGCCTGGGTGGCGCCTCGTGGCCGATTATCCTGAGTATCCTACCTTTTCTGGTGGTGCCGTTGCTGTGGCTGCCCCGCTTAGGCAAACAGCTGAACCTGCTGGCATTGGGCGAAGGCCCGGCCGCCCACTTGGGCCTGCCAGTAGCTTCGCTCAAGCGTCAGCTCATCGTGCTCAGCACCCTGGCCGTGGGTACGTCGGTGGCGGTGGCGGGTGCCATTGGTTTTCTGGGACTGGTGGTGCCGCACTTGGTCCGCTTGGTGGCCGGCCCCGATCACCGGGGTGTGCTGCTGGGCTCGGCGCTGGGCGGCGCGGCGGTACTCACGCTGGCCGATACGCTGGCGCGCACCGTAGCGGCTCCCACCGAGCTGCCCATCGGTATCCTAACGGCCCTGCTCGGCACGCCGGCTTTCATTGTGATTCTGCTTCGCGAAAAGCGCCGGCTGTTTTAGCATTGGTTGTTGCACGATGTAGAGACGCCTACTTGCGTCTCGTCGTTGAACGATTTCGGCCATGCGGCGCGGACGACGAGACGCAAATATGCGTCTCTACATCGTGCACTAGTTAGTAAAAATAACGTCCTGTTACTGATTGGTAATCATTATAATATACAAGTGTT
>NZ_JAHWGL010000022.1 GCF_019334315.1 Hymenobacter profundi | reverse complement strand
CACGACGAGCAGGACCAGTACTTGGTTCGCCTTACGCTGCTGTAAGATGGTGAGGTGGTGAGTAAAAAGACGTGTGTCATCCTGAGCACAGCGAAGGACCTTGTGCCCGTTGAACGAGTCGTTGTTATGATTGTCGTTCTATTGTGACAAGGTCCTTCGCTGCGCTCAGGATGACACACGTCTTTTTACTCACCATCTCACCGAGCAAAAGAAATCTTGCCCATACTCACGGCAGGATTACCAGCCTGGCCGCCCTGAAAGGTTTCTGGCGTACCAGCCAGCGCTTCGTTGGCTAGTACGGCAAATAGTACGGCTTCTTTGGCATCAGGCAGGATGCCTAGCTCATCGGTGGTGGTGAAACGGCACTGGGGTAGACGCTGGCGTAGCGCGGTCATCAGCACGGGATTGTGCATACCGCCACCGCTAGCGTAAACAGTAAGATTGGGAACAGGAAAGCACCGCTCCAAAGCCCGCACGATGCTCTCGGCGCTGAACTGGGTGAGGGTAGCCAGTAAATCGTGGGGCGAGGGAGCCAGTGTGCCGCTGCGCGTCTGTGCTTGCTGCACATACTCCTTATTAAATAGCTCCGGGCCAGTGGTCTTCGGAAAGTCAGCCTGAAAGAAAGGATGGTCGAGGAGGGCGGCCAACAAGGTTTCGTGCACTTGGCCTTGGGAGGCCAACGCGCCGTTGGCGTCGTAGCTGAGGGTAGGGAAGTAGTGTTGTGTGAAAGCGTCGAGCAAGGTGTTGCCGGGGCCAACATCGGTGGAAAATATTTCGGCCAATTGCAGGGAACCAGGTAAATAAGTGAAGTTAGCAATACCACCCATGTTCAGTAAGATTCGGTCCTCGCCTTGCTGTGAAAACAGAAGGTAGTCGCCGTACACGGCTAGGGGTGCACCCTCGCCGCCTGCGGCTAGGTGCTTCTGTCGGAAGTCGCTGAGGGTGAGGATACCCGTGCGTACGGCCACGTGGTCACCGTCGCCGAGTTGGAGGGTAGCATTGGGAAAATCGGGGCGGCCGTGCTGGTGGCGGGGCGCGTGGTACACGGTCTGGCCGTGGCTTGCGATGCAGTCGACCTCGGTAGGCGCTACCTGCCACTGGCGCAGGCAGTCCAGCACCATATCGGCGTGCAGGTTGCCAATCCAGGGGTGTAGCAGGCACAACTGCTCGAAGCTGATTTCGGCCTTCGCAAACACCTCCCGAATCTGGTTCTTTACCTCCTCGGGGTAGGGCACCGTGTGGAAGTGCTCCACCTGCACCCGCGTGTGGATGCCGCTCCCCTCGCACCGACACAGCGCCACATCAAGTCCATCGAGAGAGGTGCCCGACATCAGACCGATGATCCGACGTGCGGGCTGTTGGGCAATACGGAGGAGGTGAAGTAGATTAGGATTCATGAAAAAAGGAGGAAGGAAGTACCGGGAAAGCGCTGCAAGAAAAGGCAAAACCACTTACATTGAGCAATTGACTGAGAATGTACGCCATACAGTAGTGGCTCACGCAACCAGTTTATCTTTCTTTCACCCCAATCTTTTACTGCATGACCAAACACTACGCTTCCCTTTCTACACGCCTACTTGGTCCGCCACGGAGGGCTGCCAGTTGGTGGCTGCTGCTATTGCTACTTGGCAGTATGCCTGCCTGGGCGCAGAACACTACGTATACCATCCGAGGCACCGTTACGGATATTTCGAATAGCCAGGGTGTACCGGGCGCCACGGTGCGCCTCACGGGCACGGTGCTGGGCGGCGCTACCAACGCAGATGGTGTCTACGACCTGCGTGCGGCCGTTGCGCCGGGTACGTATCAACTGGTAGTCAGCTCGGTAGGCTACGCCAACAGCACTCAAACCATTACGCTGGGTGCCGACCCTACCGTTACGGCTAATGTGCAGTTGCGGCAGGACCTCATCGGACTGAAAGAAGTGGTGGTGACGGGTACCTCCGTAGCCACTAGCAAGCAGCAGCTTGGCAATGCCATCAGTACAGTAGGCGGGCGCGAGCTAACGGCCGGCGCCCCTACCCAGATTGACCAGGCCTTGCAGGGCAAGATAGCCGGCGCACAGATTTCGCAGAACTCGGGTAACCCGGCCGGGGGTATTTCGGTGCGCCTGCGTGGCACCAGCACGGTGTTGGGCTCATCGGAGCCACTGTATTTGGTTGATGGAGTGATTATCAACAATGATTCGCCGGCGCTACTAGACTTGGGTGGCTATGCGCAAAACCGCTTGGCCGATATCAACCCCAATGATATTGAACGCATTGAGGTGATTAAAGGCGCCGCTGCCGCTGCTATCTACGGATCTAGGGCGGCCAACGGGGTCGTGCAGATTTTTACGAAACGCGGCAAGGAAGGCAAGCCTTCCGTTACGGTTTCCAGCGAGTTCATCGTGTCGAAACTGCGCAAGAAGCTGGACTACAACCGATACCCGTTCCGCTTTGCCAACACCACTGCTACCGACTTGACGCAGGTGCCCGTGGAGCGCTACGACTATCAGGACCAGATTTTCCGGACGGCCATCGGCACCGAAAACTACGCGTCGATATCAGGTGGCAACCAAAGCACCAAGTACACGCTGTCGGGCTCCTACTTCAAAAACCAGGGCATCATCGATGCTACTGATTTCAACCGCAACACCGGCCGCGTGCGCCTGCAACAGACGCTCACCAACTGGGCCAGCATTTCGGGCGGCGCCAGCTACACGCTCAGCACCAGCAATGAAGTGCCCAACGGCGGCATCAATGAGGCCTATGGGGCGCTAACGGGCTTCATCTTCAGCAATAACTTCATCAACCCGCAGCCCAATGAGGCCACGGGCGTCTACCCCAGCACCACGCCTACCAGCATCGTAACGCGCACGAATCCGCTGGAGGCCATTAACCGGTTTAAGTTTCAGCAGCGCACCTCGCGCGTGATTGGCGATGTCCAGTTAAACCTCACGCCCTTCGAAGGCTTTACCGTAGACAACGTGTTTGGTTTTGATACCTACACGCAGATTGGCACGGCCTTTATTCCGCCCGGCAACACTACGCCTACCTACTCGGCTGGCTATGCTCGCCGCGGCGACCAAACGGTGCTGCAATACAACAACGACCTGACACTGGGCTACCGCCGTACCTTCGCCGACTGGCTGGAGTCGACTACTTCGCTGGGCGGCACCTGGCAGTACGACCGCACTATGCTCACCAGTATTGCGTCGCAGCAATTGGTGACGGGGGTAGAGGTGTCTACGGGCGGCACGTATCTGGCCAACGACTATCGGGCCGAGCGCCGAATAGAAGGCTATTTCTTGCAGCAAACCTTTGGGTTGGGTCAGCGCCTATACCTCACAGGCGCCATTCGCTTCGATGCCGCCTCACCCTTCTACGACAACCTCAACCAGGACCGCAACTGGCAGCGCTACCTCAAAGCCAGCGGCTCCTACCTGTTATCGGAAGAGAAATTCTGGAAAGAAGGCCGCTTGGGCGAACTGGTTCCGCAGGTGAAATTGCGCAGCTCTTGGGGCCAAGCCGGCAACCTCACAGCCCTAGACCCCTACGGACAATATACACTGTATGCGCCGGTGAGCTTAGGCGGACAGCAGGGACTGTATCCAGGTGCCCGACTGGGTAATCAGCTGATCCCGGAGCGCCAACGGGAGTTTGAGTTGGGCTTCGATATCGGTTTGTTCAACAACCGGGTAGGGCTAGAGGCCACGTATTTTGATAAACACGTGACGGACTTGCTGCTCAACCGCACGCTCTCACCCAGCACAGGTTACCTCAACCGCAACGAAAACGTGGGGACTATGGACAACCGTGGCGTGGAGTTGTTGGTGCGTGCTGTGCCTATTCAAACATCTAAAGTGCTTTGGAATATTACGGGCACCTTTACCCACAACCGCAACGAGGTGAATGGCATAGAGGGCAACGGTGTACTACCATTCGATGGCGGGTTTGGTCAAGTGGCCGCTGTGAACGGTCAGCCTGTGGGCGTGTTCTACAGCACTTACTTCGCCCGCAACCCCGATGGGTCGTTGCTGCTGAACGCGGCCGGCCTACCCCAACGCGAGCTGGGTGTGAACGGGGTGCCGCAGCGCAACGCGGCTGGCCAGCCTACTGGCTCCGTGCTCAACAAAGTCATTGGCAACCCCAACCCCAAGTATCTGGCCTCGCTGATTAACGAGGTGACGGTGAACGAGAAGCTCTCCTTCCGGGTGCAGCTAGACGCGGTGCAGGGCTTCGACGTGTTCAACTTCACGCGGCGCGTGGGCGACCGGGACCTCTACGGCGGCCTAGCCGGCTACGAAGCCGAGTTGCGTGGCGACGTACCCAAGGGCACCAGCGCGGCACTGTTTGGCATCTTTGAAAACTGGATTGAAGACGGGTCTTTCGTGAAGGTGCGTGAGGCCTCGGTGAGCTACCTGTTTGCACCGAAGTTTCTGGGGTTGAAGAACATACGCGCTACCGTAACGGGCCGCAACCTGTTCGTGTTCACCAACTACAGCGGCTACGACCCCGAGATAAACGCGGCCGGCCAGAGCACCGTAGTGCGCGGCTTCGACTTCGTGGAGGTGCCCATTCCGCGCACCGTGCGCCTGGGCCTGAGTGCTTCCTTCTAACCTGCTGATTTTTCTCTGATGAAACGCTATAGAACCCGATTGGCCGCACTGGCGGCCGGCAGTCTGCTGCTGCTCACAGCGCCCGGCTGCGACCTAAACATTCCGAATCCCAATAGCCCCTCCGACGCCGTGGTGCTCACCACCCGCGACGGCCTGCTGGCCCTGAGCGTGGGTATGCGCCAGTACTACGCTAACAACACACTGGGTTCCGTTATTCTGGGGCCGGGCGCTACCACCCGCGAGCTACGCGGCGTGGCTACCTTCACCAGCGTGCTGGAAATTGAAACCGGCACTGCCGCCCTACCCAACTTCAACAGCTACGTGGGCAACCTCTGGTCGCAGCTCTACCGGGTGATGTCGATGGCCGAGGACTTGCAGGCCAACGCCCCTACCGTACTCAGTGCCGACCCCGCCACCCGCGACGCGGTGCTGGCCCACGCCAACCTATTCAAAGCTATTGCGCTGGGCACACTGGCGCAGAATTTCGAGCAGGCCCCGCTTAATTCCGACCGTTCAGGCCAAGCCACGTTTGTGCCGCGCACCCAACTGCTGGCCGAGGCCATTCGCCTGCTCAGCGAGGCCCAACAACTCATTACGGCCACCGCGCCCTCGGCGGAGTTTACCACCAAAGTCACGGCGGGCACGCTGGACCTGGCTAATACTATCAATGCCCACCGGGCGCGCTATAACCTGGCCGCTGGCAACTACGCGGCGGCCGCGGCGGCCGCCGCGTTGGTAAACCTGGGAAGTAAGTCGGCCTTCGTCTACAACGCGCAGAATCCCAACCCAATTTACCAAAGCATTGTGTTTGGTAGGAATTTCCGGCCCCGCAACCTGTTTGGCCTACCCGCTTCACTGGTCAACCGCCGCGATGCCCGCCTGAGCTTTTACCTAACCAATCCTACCAATGTGGTGCAAGACCCGCTGCTAGGCAGCGATACGCTGCGCTCGGTGGCCGGTTTTTTCGCGTTGCAGAATACCTCTATTCCCATCTATCTGCCCGACGAGATGCGCCTGATTCAGGCCGAAGCCATTGTGCGCCAGAACGGCGACCTAGCTCAGGCCGTGACGCTCATCGACGCCGTGCGCACCCAGGCCCCCAGCGACGACGCGTTTGGGGTAGGAGCCGCGCTGCCCGCTTACGCTGGCGCCGTAACCGCCGATGCCCTGCTCACGGAAATTTACCGGCAGCGGGCCGCCGAATTGTTCATGACCGGCCTGCGCCTACCCGACAGCCGCCGTCTGGGACGCCCAGCGCCACCCGCCGCACTCATCGAGCGCACCCGCAACTTTTATCCTTACCCCCAGCAAGAACGTTTGACTAACCCCAACGTACCCGAGGATCCGGCTATTTAGCTAGGGTAGGCAACGAAAGTTTATGTCAAGAAAAACAGCCTCGTCGGAAACCCGACGGGGCTGTTTTTTGAACAACCAGAATACTTCCCCGTTTTATTCCCCAACATTTTCCTCTGTATCTATGCCCGCCTACGAAAAAACCTACACCGCCCTCTGGGCTGATATGGACCCCAACGGCCACATGCGCCACTCGGCTTATACCGATTATGCCGCCCACACGCGTCTGGAATATTTGTCCGAAGCGGGCTTCACGATGCAGTATTTCGCGGAGCACCAATTGGGGCCGATTCTGTTCCGGGAAGACACGCGTTTCATGCGTGAAGTACGTCTGGGCGAGTCCATCACGGTGTCATCGGAAGTGGCTGGCTTGAACGCAGACGGCTCGCGCTGGCGCATCATCCACACTATTCGCAAGCCCGATGGGGTAGTAGCGGCCACCGTCACCGTAGATGGCGCCTGGTTGGACTTGCAGCGCCGCAAGCTCACGGTGCCACCCGCCGAGCTAGCTGCCGCTATGGCCAGCGCCGCCCGCCACGAGAGCTACCAGGATATCGTGAAAGAGGCGAAATAGGAAAGAGAGTACACAATTACAGTTTTCATCCTGAACGCAGTGAAGGACCTTATCACGCTAGAACGAGTCGTTGTTACGATAATCGTTCTGCCGTGATAAGGTCCTTCACTGCGTTCAGGATGAAAACTGTAATTCTATCCGGAATCCACAAATCACAACTTCACCACTTTTGCAATGCGCTCTAGCTGCTTCTGATGATGTAGCACGTGGTCTACCATAAAATCCAGCGTTTGCGCGATGGTGAGCATGCCCGAACGCGGGTGTCTGAAGATAGCGCGGCGCATCAGATGTTCCGGATATTCATTTAAAAGCTGCTCCAGCCGCCGCCGCACACTAGCCCATTGTTGGCGTAGCTGGGGTAGGGGTGGGGCCGACACGGGCATCTTGGAGGCGAGATAGGTGGGTGCCTTGAAACGCATAAACGGTACCCGCAGCAGGACCCGCAATACTCGGCTGCGCAAAAAGTGCCCTAGCCCAGCGTGTTGCAAGCCCTCGGCCTCCAGAACTTTCTTCTCTAGATACTGATTGATGCCAGTTTCTGAAATCAGCAAGTGCTGCACCACCTGCGCCGCCGACCACTTCCCCGGTCCCGGCGACTGGTGCGCCCGCTCACCCAGCGCCTCCGCCGATTGAATTAAGCGTTCAGTAGCACGTTCCAGTTGCTCCAGGCGGATGCTCAGGCGGTAATTCATTGTGTAGGAAAAAGAGGGTAGGGCAGGAAATCAAAGAATAAAAAAGGCCGTCATTCCGAGCCTGTCGAGGAATCTCGCATGCAGCACTAATTCAATCACTAGAGCATTAGCGGGAGCAGGCGAGATTCCTCGACAGGCTCGGAATGACGTTCTGCTGATAACTTCTATCGTTATACGTAACACAAAAGGACCTTATCTCAGCCGGACACGCCGTTCTGGTGAGATAAGGTCCTTCCTTCGTCAGGATGACGGGAGATTGTACGCGCCTTTATTTCTCCGCGTACATCACGGATTTGATAGCCTTGATAGCCCGCGACACGTTCGGCAGGGAGGCTTCAATCAGGGTAGGGGCGTAGGGGAGGGGCACGTCGGCGCAGGTGATGCGCTCCACGGGGGCATCGAGGTGGTCGAAGGCGCGGCGCTGAATCATGAAGGCGATGTCGGCGCTGATGCTGGCTAACGGCCAAGCTTCTTCCACAATCACGAGGCGGTGGGTTTTCTTCACCGATTCGATGATGGTATCGTAGTCGATAGGACGAACCGAGCGCAGGTCGATTACCTCCACGTCCACGCCATCTTTGGCCAGCTCCTCGGCAGCGCCGAAGGCTACCTTCATCATTTTTCCGAAGCTCACCAACGTCACGTCTTTGCCTTCGCGCTTCACAGCGGCTTTGCCGATGGGTAGCAGGTATTCTTCCTCGGGCACCTCGCCCTTGTCGCCGTACATCTGCTCCGACTCCATGAAAATCACGGGATTGGGGTCGCGGATGGCCGATTTTAGCAGGCCTTTCGCGTCGTAAGGGTCAGAAGGTACTACTACCTTCAGACCTGGAGTGTTAGCAAACCAGTTCTCGAAGTTCTGCGAGTGCTGCGACGACAACATGCCGGCGCTACCCGTAGGGCCGCGGAATACAATGGGGCAGGAGTACTGCCCACCCGACATGGAGTAGATTTTGGCGGCCGAGTTAATCACTTGGTCAATAGCGACCAGCGAGAAGTTGAACGTCATGAACTCGATGATGGGCAGCAGGCCGTTGGCTGCCGCGCCTACCCCAATGCCGGCAAAGCCCAGCTCAGCAATGGGCGTATCAATCACGCGCTCCGGGCCGAACTCGTCGAGCATACCCTGGCTCACTTTGTAGGCGCCGTTGTATTCGGCAACTTCTTCGCCCATCAGAAACACGCGCTCATCGCGCCGCATTTCCTCCGTCATGGCTTCGCGCAGGGCTTCCCGGAATTGAATAGTCCGCATAGACAGTAAATGACAACAATCAGAAAACAGAAAAACCGGCAATATCCGGCCCGTAAAGCTACGACTACTAGCCGGGTTGGGCAAATCGGATTCGTATCCTACCTTTTGTCATCCTGAGCATGTGGCTTAATGCGCCACATGCTCAGGATGACAGATTATTTCCTACCGCACCGCTTCCAGAAATGCTTTCGACTTCGCTACCTCCGCAAATTCGAGGTCTTCCACGGCGCGGTTGGCATAGCTGCGGTCGAGCTGCACGGCTTGGCGGAGCAAGGTGCCCACGGCGGCTTCGTTACGTTGGCGGGCGGCTACTACGGCCAGGCAGTAATGCACCAGTGCGTCTTGGGGGCGCATTCCCTGCGCTTGCTGGTAAATGCTGGCCGCGTCGGGGTAGTTGCCTTTCAATAGATAGATGAGCGCCCGGTTCATGGTGTTTTGATACGATGAACCGGAGTAGCCCAGGCTGGCATAAGCATCACTGAGCTGACCAACTTCAATTTCCAACGCTGCTTTATCAGCGAATACTTTTTCCAGCAACGGCCGCGGGCCGCCCAGCTTAATAGCATAGTCGTAGTTCTGGAGGGCCTCTAGCCGGTCGTTGGCGCGATGGTAGGCGGTGGCTACGTAGAAAAACTGCTGAGCCGTGGGGTTGCGGTGCGCGGCCAGCGTGAAGTTGACGGCCGCCCGGCGTAGGTAGGCCCGCCGCACTTTGTCAGTTGGCTCCTTCTCTGCGCGTTGCAGTAGCACTACCGCTAGGTTGTGGTAGGACTGCCAGTTGCCCGTGGCCGCGGCCGACGTTTCATAGATGCGTTGCTTTTCGGCCAGCAGAGGTGTGAGCTGGGCCGAGTAGCGCAGCTCCTCGGGCGTGAGGGCATCCAGCTCAGTCTGCTTTTCCACTATCTTCTTGGAAAGCAGGTAAATTTCCGAATCGTAGCGTTTGGGGGCGGTGTACTTCACGGCCACCGTGCCGAAGCGCATCACCGGATAGATGTATTGCTCGATGTAGTCGAAGTAGCTGAGCTGGTGCAGGCTCTGCTCTTTCTGGGCGTAAGTGCCGGGCGTATCGTTGATGAGCTGCACCACCGAATCGATCTGCGCAGGCTTGAGGGCCGAGCTTTGCACCTTTGTCAGGAACAGGTCCCAGCGGCGGTGGTAAGCCTGGGTTTCGAAGTCGATGTTCTTGACTGCGTTGAGGTAGGAATCCGTATCGACGCGGTGCTTGTAGTAGTCCAGCAGCACACGCACGCGCTTGTCGGCTAGGTGCGGGTCGTGGCGGTCAAGGGAATCGGGTGAGTGACCGGCCGCAATCATCACCTTTTCGGTTTGCTGGTTTGCCTCAATGAAATCTTCCAACGCCGCTACGTTGGTGCCCAGGTAGTTGCGAATTTTAGCTTGGCCCGCATCAAAGAAAAACGGCAGCACCCGCGTGCCGCTCATATTGTTGTCTATCGACTCGGGTAGGAGGGCAATGGCCGTATCCTCGCGCACCACCAGGCGGTCCGTCGTTACGATGCCACGGGCCGCCACAAAAGATTTGCCGGGCAGCTGCTTGCCGCCCGGCTTCAACTCGCGCGCCACGGGCAGCACCACCAACTCGCCCGGCGATTTGCGCTGGGCATACGGAAACGACAACTGCCGCCGAATGACCAACTGGTTTTTCACCGAATCGTCGTATACGTACTCGCCCGAGATAAAACGCAGCGTGCCTACCGTGTCTTGGTACAGGCCGTTGTTGTAGCGGTAGGCAAATTGCAACTGGTAGGCGGCGCCTTTGTGCAGGTGCTGGGCTGGCACTTTCGCCGTCACTTCAAACAAGACATTTTCGCCGTTGCTTTCCAGCACACTCGGCGCCACGCGCACTTGCTGCCCATTTTGCGCAACCTTTAGCATCCGGGGCAACGTACAACCCGGTAGCACACAGACGGCTACGGTCAGCAAAGCAGGTACAAAGCGCAGCGAGTTTCTCATACGGTGAGGATAAAGCAGACGAAAGGTCGGTCAACAAACGCAAAAGCTTGCCTAAAGGCTGCGTTTTTGCCCGATTTGCGCAGTTGAGCTTGCGACCTGGCTGAAATACTGTTATTTTGACTTTCTGCTAGAGTACTATACACGCTTATCGAACGAGAAACCATGAGACGAATTACGGATTTCATCGAAAAGCAAAGCTTTGGCGTGTGCAATGCGTTGGGAAATCGCTTAGGCTTTTCCCGCAGCAGCGTACGCCTGTCGTTTGTCTACGCATCTTTTTTCACGTTTGGCTCGCCCATCGTGCTGTATTTCGTGCTGGCGTTCTGGATGAACGTACGCCAAGCCATGCGCCGCCAGCGCTACACCGTGTGGGATTTGTAGATAACACGCACGAAACACCACTACGATAGGGCCTGCGAACCAGCTTTCTCGGGCCTTCTGTGTTCTATGGGTTCGATAGAGAAAAGGGTGTTTCCTCTACTATGAAGCTGCTACGCTTTGTTGAACAGCTTCCGGCTCAGCGCTGGAAATGCACGCTTTCCCTTGGCAAAATACGCCCATACCAAACTACCCCGGTATACGCCAAGCCGTTCGTCGATGCGCAGCCGGGGCGGAAACTGGCGCCGTCGTTGCTGCCAGCCGCGTACGTGACGCGCAACATACCAGTGCGCCCGCAATACAGCCCGGCAATCGGCTACTTGCCCTTGGGTGAGTAGGCGTAAAGCGGCTACCCAATCAAGCAGGAGGCGCTGCACCAGCACGCCCGGTAGCTCGGCCGCCGTGGAGTTTTTGTAGACCAGCGCGAGGCCGTTGCGGAAATTAAGGTAGGTTTTGTGCGGATTGGACTTCGCCAGCGTGCCACCGCCCACATGAAAAACGGTGCTGCCACCGTGGTACCACACCTCGTGTCCGGCGTTCCAGAGGCGCCAGCACAAGTCGATTTCTTCCATGTGGGCAAAATAGGCGGTATCCAGTCCATCCATAGCGTGCCAGGCCGTGGCGCGCACCAGCAGGCACGCGCCGGTAGCCCACGCCACAGGGCGCGAGTCGTCGTACTGGCCGCGGTCAGTTTCGAGCGTGTCGAACAGGCGGCCCCGGCAGAAAGGGTAGCCCAGGCGGTCGAGGTAGCCGCCGCCGGCACCGGCGTACTCAAACTGCGCCCGCTCCACCACATCGGCGCTATACTGCCGGATTTTGGGCTGCACGGCGGCCACGCTGGGCTGCTGCTCCAGCAGCGCGCGCAGGGGCGGCAGCCAGTTGGCCGTCACCTCCACATCGGAGTTCAACAACACATAATAGCGAAACGCTGCCGTGGTGTGCAAGACTTCCAGCGCTTGGTTGTATCCTTCGCAAAAGCCTAGGTTAGCAATGTTTTGAATGAGTTGAACCCGCGGAAAAGCACGCTCTACCAGTTCCACCGAGTCGTCGGTAGAGGCATTATCGGCTACTACCACTGTGGCGCCGTCGGCATGGGCCAGCACCGTGGGTAGGAACTGTTCCAGCCAGCGGCGCCCGTTCCAGTTCAGAATGACTACGGCCACGTCGGCGCACGGGCCGGGCGTGGAGGCGGTATCAGAGGCCAAAGTTGCTCAGGTCGAGACCGGGTAGGTTGGGTAGCAGGCCGGAAGTTTTGCTTTTCAGCTCCTGCTTGGCTTGTTCGCCTACATCCTCCATCACTTTATTTACGGCCGCTACCACTAGGTCAGCCAACATATCGCGGTCCTGCGGCGTCAGCAGCGACTCATCAATTTCCAGCTTCAGCAACCGGCGCTGGCCGTTGGCGGTAGCCTTCACCAAGCCCCCACCCGATTCGGCCGTAGCGGTCAGGTACTGCAACTCACCCTGGGCCTGCTGCATTTTCTCTTGCAGCTCTTTCACTTTGCCCATCATGCCCATCATATCAAACATAGTCGTACAATCTGTGCGTATTCATTAGAAACGCGGTTCTTGAAAAGAAATAGCTCGCAGCTGACGGCGAGAAGTGGCAGCCGTGCTAGCCGTGCTCATACCGAAAGCTCCCAAACCGCCTATGCTCCATCCGCCAAGTGGCAAGGAAGCTGCGGCGGGCGCAATTTACGCGAAATGAAGCGGGACGCCGTATGCCTATGGCTTGTTAGCTCTTGAGGGTAGAGTAGTAACCAGCAATACAATAAGCGGGGAGCCGTTTTAAGGTAGTGCGGGCAATTGTTGAGTCGGGATTCTACTATACAACCGCTCCATAACGGCGCTAGCCCAGGATTAGATATCTAATTCAGGGAATTGAAATGCGCTAATGAGAAAACAACTGCGGTCCTGTGGGGCCGTCACGTTCCGTGGTAAGCACCTTAGCCGCAATAAAATTAGGATATGATATGAGCAGCAAATTACAGCGAGCAAGCTAATTAGGTAATCCTCTGGACCGACCAATATGCTTGCTTATTTGGTTCATGCGTAGCCATTAAGCCTACTAAAGGAGTATATACTCATACAGGCGAAAAGGATCAACCAAATTGGGACGGTAGTACACCTTGGTGTACTATAGGTGGAAATCGCGAAGTTGGGTAATGTATTGGCGTAGTTTGTGGGCAAACAATGTCCTCCATATATCTGCAGGCGTCTGCAAATGGTATGTTTTAAGTAGTCTAGATGTTAGGCATTCTATGGATACAGTGCTACCACCTACCCCTAAGCAATGCGCTGCCTATATCGCAGCGGAGAAGACCGGCCGGCTTCGGGCCGAAGAAGCGCTGGCTGCAGCTGAAGCCCGTATAGCGGCACTCGAACAGCAACTGGCTGCCACCTCATCCCAATTTGCTACTCTCCATACGCTGACGCACGTCTTAGAACAAAACCCCAACCCAATTCTGCGGGTGAATGTGGATGATACGTTGTGCTGGGCCAATAGAGCCGGCAATACGTTGTTGCAGGCGCACAATAGGTTGCCACAGCGTCTGCGGGCGCTAGCGGCTTCAGCTTCGGAGCAGCCCATACAAAAGCTGACGGTAGGCGAACGGCATTATGTGCTGATGGTAGACGGTGCCACGCCTGACGAAACCAGCGTTACGTATTACTTAACCGATGTCACTACGATTTTACAGGCCAAGCAGGCGTTGTTGGAGCAACAACTGTTCTACGAAACTATTCTGATGGAGGTACCCGCAGGGGTAGTAGTATTCGATGTGGAACATCGGTACCTGTTCGTGAACCCTACTGTAGAGCCAGACCCCGCTCGGCGGCAGCAGATGCTGGGCAAAACTACCCGTGAGTTGTGCCAGATGCGGCAGCGGCCAGAAGAGGTGATTCAACAGCGCGAGCGGGCATTCGCCGAAGCAATAGGCAACCGGCGCGAGTCGGTGTGGGAGGAGCATTTGCTTGATCATACCACCGGTAAACTGCAATACTGGCTGCGGCGTAGCTGGGCCATCATGGGACCCGATGGAAATGTGCGCATGGTCGTCAGTTCCGGCCTGAACATCACTGAGCGCAAAGAGGCGGAGGAGGCCGCAGCACGGCAACGGGAGTTCTATGAGTCTATCCTGAATCTGCTGCCGGTTGACGTAGCCGTATTCGACGATCAACACCGCTTCCTGTTCACCAATCCTTCGTCCATCTCTGATGCACAGGTGCGCCAGCAGATACTGGGCCTGACCAGCGACGAGTATTTTAACCTTCGGGGGCGCTCTATGGAACTGGCACAGGAACGAAAAGAACGTTTCCAGCAGGCGTTAGAAACCCGTACGGATGTGCTGTGGGAAGAAACCATTAAGATTCCTGCCGGCAACAAACGCATTTTGCGCCACCTGCGCCCCGTCATCAACGCTGTGGGTGACTTGCAGATGGTGGTAGGATCGGGGATTGACATCACGGCCCGGTATGCGGCCGAAGAACGACAGCGCGAGGCCGAGGCCCAGGTGCGGGCGCAGGAAGCCTTTATCCGGCTTATCGTAGACTCGCTACCCAGCGTTATCTACGTGAAGAATGCCAACAATGACGTAGTATTCCGGAATGCAGCTTTCGATGAAATGGCCGCCCGTAGCCAGCATATGCTGCCCGCAAGTCAGCAAACTGCTGTTGTGAAGCAGCAGCTTCGGCAGATTCGTAAGCTGGGTGAACAGGTCTTAACGTCGCAGAAGTCGCTGACGACGGAAATGCCACTGGAAATGGCCTCGGGTGAAACGTGCATACTGCAAACGTACATGCATCCTCTGCCGCAGCTGGGCAAAGAGCCAGAATTGTTAATAGTCAGCACCGATATCACAGCGTTAAAAAAGGCGCAGCAGGAGGCAGAAGACAACGCGCGCGCGAAAGAAGCGTTTCTGTCACGTATGAGTCACGAAATACGAACGCCACTGAATGGGGTACTGGGCATGGCTGCCCTACTAGAGAAAACCCCGCTCACCAGCCAACAGCAGGAATACCTATCTACGATGCAGCGGGCTGGGCAGCACTTGCTGGCGCTGGTTAATGACGTGTTGGACATGGCGAAAATAACGGCCAACCATCTGGAACTGGATCAGGCGGCCTTTAGCCTGGATGTGCTGCTGGAAGCGGTTAGTCAAACGGTAGCCCCTTTAGCCATCGAAAAAGGGTTGCAGTTGATTATTCAGCCATTGGACTGCGCCCCCGTTCCTCGCTTACTTGGCGATGCCTACCGCCTGCGCCAGGTGCTGCTCAACCTGCTCGGTAATGCCATCAAGTTCACGGAGCAGGGTAGCGTGCAGCTAAGGGTAACCGTGCTGGCCGAAAATAGCACAGCCCTAACACTTCGCTTCTGGGTGACAGATACGGGCATAGGCATCGCGCCTGAGCAGCAGGAGGCTATTTTCGGGACCTTTGCACAGGCCAGCCTCGAAACCAGTCGGCGGTTTGGGGGGACCGGCCTGGGGTTAGCTATCAGCGAACAGCTGGTGCGCTATATGGGCGGTACACTGTTGCTGAGCAGCTTACCCAACGAGGGCACTACGTTTTCGTTCGTCCTCTCGCTGCCCCGCGCCGAAGACACTACGGCCACCAACCAACCAGCCGAGCAACCAGCCGCTCCCGGCTACCCGGAGCTGCATGGGGTGCGTGTGCTGCTGGCCGAAGATAACATGGTGAACCAATGGCTGGCCACTGTGATGCTGGAGCACTGGGGCGTGCTGGTATACGCCGTGGGTAATGGCCTCGATGCGCTGGCACAACTACAAGAAAACGACTACAACGCAGCTATTCTCGACATCCAGATGCCGGGATTGAGTGGGGTAGAAGTAACTCAGGCCATCCGGCTGTGCACCAATGAGCGGCGGGCCGGCGTGCCTATTATTGCACTGACAGCCAATGCATTCGAAGCAGATCGAGCCAGCTATCTGGCTGCTGGTATGAATGCCTGCTTGACCAAACCCTTTGAGGAAGACGACCTGTGCCGCTTGCTCGTACAGCTTATCAGCGAATACCCACCATTGGCCAGTACACAACCAAAGTAAACACTACCGCAAAATCGTGACGGTGCCGTGGTCTACCGTGCGTTGGCCAGTGGCATCCGTTGCCTCGAAGCGCCATACATAAGTAGCAGGTACTGGTAGGCGCCCGCCTATGCGGCCATCCCAGGTCTGGGAACGGTCGGTGGCCCGAAATACCTCCTGGCCACTTCGGTCTACCACTACCAGTAGAAAAGGGCCGAGAAAGCGGCCTTTCACGCCAAAGACATCATTCTGGCCGTCGCCATTGGGCGAAAACGCGTTGGGAATGACTACTTGCAGGCGACGCGCCACCGTGGCCACGTTGGAATAACTGGGCGCCGGCAGGCCGCCTCCTGTGGCCTCTATCCGGTAGCGCAGTACCTGTTGGTCGGCTGTGGGCTGGTCGAGGGTAGTAGGCAGCGTCACGACGCGAGCATTAAGCACCGTATTGTCGGGGGCTAGAGTGAGCAGGCGGTAGGTGACCGGCATGGCGGGGGTAGGCGCACCGAGAGCCGTCCAGGTCAGGCGCACGGTGGTACCTTCTGGGATAGTAGATTCAGCCGTCAGGACGACGGGGCATACGGCTGCGCTGGGAGCTGAGGTATTGCCGCAGGCATCGCGCACGGTGGCCGTATAGCACGCCCGCGCTGGCGTCGCCTGCGTGGAATCATGCAATGAACGGGCCGTGGTGGTAGCTAGCGTAGCGGCATCGCGCAGGTAGGTATACTGCAAACTGCCGCTTGCAGGGCCGCTCACCGACAGTTCTACCTGATTGCGAAGCGTATAGCTGGCCAGCAGCACCGGCGCGGGTGGCGCGTCCGTCGAAACCGCCGTTGCGCGCACCTCACTGGATTCTGATACGCCACCGCCAGTGGCCCGCACCCGGTAGGCGTAGCTGGTGCCGCACGTCACGGCCGCATCGGCGTAGCGGGTGGTGCCGGCGGGCAGCTGTGCTACTACCTGCCCATCGCGCACCACCTCAAAAGGCCCGGCTTGGTCGGTGGTCCAGGTAAGTAGGTTCTGGTTATTCTGGGCAGTGGCAGTGAGAGCCACCGTGCACAGCTCGTTGGATGGTAGGTTGGTAACGGAAGGCTGACAGGCATCTGTTTGCAGTAGTCGATAGCAGCCCGGCACAGTTGCATTGGGCAGCGAGTAGGTGGAAGCCGCCGCCGAAAGAGCCGTCAGGGTGCGGTAGCCGCCGGGCGCGCTGGCGTCGCGCAGCTGCAAGCTGTACTGATACCCAGCCTGCAACCCCGCAAACGTGAGCTGGGCCGTGGTGCCGTTCAGGCTCAGCCGCTGAAACTGCGCTGCCTGGGCCAGAGCGGGCGGCGTAAACGACTGCGTAGCCGTGTTGCTGCACAGGGTAGCCGCCACGTAGTAGCCTGCCACAGTCACGGTGCTGGGGCTGCTGGCCGGAACAGGGTAGGTAGTCGTTGTATTGCGGGTAGCCGCCACGGCCGGGCCGCTGCCTACCTGCACCGTATACCGGTCGTAGGTAGGGTCGGTGATGGTGACTTGCACCGCGCCCGGCGTGCAGCTCACGAGCGAGAAGGTAGGCGGTGGCGAAGTTTTCACCTCAAAAGCCGGATACGCCACCAACAGCCCCGAGGAGCCGCCACCCGTCTGGTTCTGGTTGATATTGACCGTCAGTACTATCGGGCCGGCGGTGGTAGGGGTGTAAAACGAGGTGGTATCTGTAAATCCGCGGCACGCTACGCTGGCTTGCCACTGGTAAAACACCTGGCCGGATACGAGGCGCGGATTGCTGGCATCTACAATCCGGATGCGCTTGCCCACACACAAAAACCGGTCGGTGATTTCCTGTTTGGTTTCGACGTCAAAAAACCGGAAGCGCGCCTGCTCCGAGGGCGGTGAGGTAGGGCATTGCGCCCGTGCCGCCGTCAGCCCGACGATGTTCAGCAATCCACACAAAAAGAGTTGGTAGAGTTTCACGAAGTGTTAACGGCGGCCAAGCCTGATTGCGTGTCTGAAACAGTCGAAGAATAGATAAGCCCAGCTTAAACACCCTGACCCGGATGAGCGTAACGGCGCACAAACTGCGCGGCTGCGTGCACTACCGGGTACACAAGCTGCTGCTCAACGAGCGGCGGTAGTTTTTCGCGGGCATCCAGTACCAAGTGTGCCGCGTCTGGCGGCTGCGCAGGTAGCTGTTGCGAAGTCAAGACTAACTCAATACCAAGCAATTGCTCCGCGTTGTCGAGTAGCTGATACGTACTGAGTGCGACATCAGCGCTGGGGTTGCTATAGCGGCTATCTGCTGACAGCAGCACGGCGCAAAGCTGATTATTCTGCCGCAGTAAGCTGCCAACCGGGTGGCGTAGGCCGGCCAGCGTATGAGATGCACTTTGTAGCAGCTGTTCCGTGCGCCCGGCCGAGTGGCTACCCAACTCGGCTACCGTCAGCAACAGTGTCCGCAGGGCCAACGAAATGTCTGCCGCGGCTGGTGTGGGAAGATTGCTTGCCAGGGTAGGCTGCTTATCGGGGGTAGGAGCAGTAAACGCTGCCTCTATGGCTTGCTGCACATAGGCCAGCGCCGCATGGCAGGCTGTATGGGTAGGCGAAGCAATTAACTCTTCACCACCCCGCAACACAGCCAACGACAAGGAGCTGAGCTTGTCAGCCACCAACAGCAGGTGCTCAGCCCGTAGCCACGCCCGCACCGCGTAGGCCAGCGTGAAACTCGCTCCGGTCAGTAGCATTGTCGCGTCCGCATCAGCTTGTGGCAGGGGTGCCCAGCCAAATAGCTCCAGTACGTCGCTCGTTTGCAGGCGGTAGCCCTGGTAGTTCACCTCGCCCAAGCCAAACAGGGGCAGGCTCAAATGGGCCAGCCCAGCCTGGTCGCCGCCTTGCTGGTAGACCACGGGTAGCACCTCGCGGTTGTAGAAGTCGAGTAGGCGGCGCACGGTGGCGGCCGAAGCACCGCGCCGCTGCTGCTGCCCGGCTTGGAGCAGCAACATGAGGCGCACCAACTCGCCAGGCACTTCGGCGCCTACCCCGCAGGCGGCCGCCAGGAGCGGTGCAGCCGACGCTGTAGTGTCCGGGCTGGAAGTTGGAACACCGCCAGCATCCGTCACCACGCGGGCATCGCTGGCTAGCAGTGTGCGCAGGGTAGGCAGCGTGAGCGGAGTGGTAGGAGTAAGGAGGAAGTCCTCGGCCATACGTGTCTTACTTTGTTAGCTCCGCGAGTGCATCAGCCAGCGAAACAGTCCGTTCTTCACCGGTACGCATGGTTTTCAGCTTGAACTGCCCAGCCGCCCGTTCCTCCGAGCCTTGCAGCAGCACGTAAGGAATACCTTTCTGGTCGGCGTATTGAAACTGCTTTTTCAGTTTACCGGCCTCCGGGTACAGCTCGCTGGCAATACCAGCGTCGCGCAACTGGCGCAGCACGGGGAGCACGGCGGTTTCGCTCTCGGCGTCGAAATTAACCAGCAGACAGCGCGTGGTAGTGGTGGCGTCGGTGGGGAAAAGTTGCAACTCGTCGAGACAATCGTAGAGCCGGTCGACGCCGAAGGAAAACCCTACCCCCGATACGCCCGGCAGGCCAAAGGCCCCGGTCAGGTTGTCGTAGCGCCCGCCGCCCGACACGCTGCCCATGTTCACATTGTTGATCTTGATTTCGAAGATACAGCCCGTGTAGTAGCTCAGGCCGCGGGCCAGCGTCACGTCGAAATCCAAGTGGTCGAACTGCGAGAAGCCAAAGCCTTGCAGCAGCTCCTGCACGCGTGCCAGATCCTCCAGGCCTTTGTAGCCTTCTTCGTTTTCGGGCGCTACCCCAGCCGTAACAAAAGCGGCCTGCAAGCGCTCCAGCTTCTCGCCAAACGTGCCCTCTACGCCCAGTAACGCAAACAACCGGCCTAGCGCGTCGTCACTGAAGCCTTTCTCACGCAGCTCTTTCTCTACGCCTTCCTGCCCAATTTTGTCGAGCTTGTCGATGGCCGTGAACAGGGTAGTTTCGGTGCCCTCGCCGCCCAGCGCCTGGTAAATGGCGCTCAGCACCCGACGGTGGTTGATTTTGATGGTGAAGTCAGTCAGGCCCAGCCCGTTCAGTACTTCGGACATCATGAGCACAATCTCGGCCTCGCAGAGCAGCGAGTCGGTGCCCACCACGTCGGCGTCGCACTGGTAGAACTCGCGGTAGCGGCCGCGCTGGGGGCGGTCGGCGCGCCACACGGGCTGGATCTGGTAGCGTTTGAAGGGGAACGTGAGCGTGCCCCGGTTCATCACCACGTAGCGGGCAAACGGCACCGTCAGGTCGTAGCGCAGGCCTTTCTCCGCGATTTTGGGTAGCACCTGTTTGGCACCGGCGAGCAAGTCGTCGGGCGTCACTTCCTCTTTCACCACATCGCCCTTCTGCTTTTTCAGGAAGTTGCCCGAGTTGAGCACCTTGAACAACAGCTGGTCGCCTTCCTCGCCGTACTTACCCGTCAGCACCGACAGGTTTTCGAGGGTAGGGGTTTCGAGCGGAGCATAGCCAAACTTCTCGAACGTGCGGCGAATGATGCCAAAAATATAGTTGCGGCGGACCACTACGGCCGGTCCAAAGTCGCGGGTACCTTGCGGTATGCTAGGTTTCATCTGATTCAATTAAAACTTAAGAATCAAAAGTTAAGAATTAAAAAAGCCAGCTATAAGCCAGTTAGCTAATTCTTAATTTTCAACTCTTCCCTTTTAATCCATTAAAGTGAATGAAACCGCGAAGGTACACAAACCCGACCGGCAGACCGATGCCTGGGGCTACAAGCTGATATGGTGGACCTGCCCGGATTCCGTGTCGGGCTGATCGAGGAGGGTGGAGACAATGCTGGGCTGGGAGGCCTCGTCGTGGCGGGCAAATTCGGCCTGAATAGCCTCATTAGCGTGGCAAAGTACCAACTGCCGACCTTGCTGGCGCAGCATGAAAGAGTAGGCCAACAGAATGTCCACAGCATCTTCCGAAAGCTGATCCGTAATCAGACTACAGTCGAGCCAAATAGAGGGTTTGTCGCTACGCGAAGCCCGGTGCAACGACCGTGATAAATCCAACTCCGCCGACTCCGAAGAATCGGAAGCCGGAATCAGCAGGAAGCGGTCGGGCAGTGGGTCGCGGTGAATATGCAGCATCGTAATTTGGATCGATTCGTTACTACCCCGAATGCAAGAGCAGTGAGAATAATGATACTTAAACGGCTAGATTCATATAAAGTGCACGTAAAAGTAGCTTTTTATCGAAAATTATCAGTTTTCATCAAAATAATCCGATAAACCGGCATAAAAACTAACATACTATTATTCAAGTGCTTTAATGGTTCCTTGTTTTAGGAACGTGTTGTACTTGGTAAAGTACAGAACCGGCTAGCGGCGCTTTAAGGGCAGCGCGCAGGCCAGCGCGCCGCAATATGCGGTTCGTCCAGTCGTTGCAAGTGCGCAGTACATGGTAGCGCCCGCGTGCCTCAAAGAAGTGGTCCTGAGCAGTGTAGCCAAGCATAACGGCCGGCACAAAGCGCCCCACAGAATCAGCCTGAAACGAGGCCCGGATGGTAGCCGCCAGGGCCTCATACTGCGCGGCCGAAATGCGCAACGCTGCTACGCGGGTACCGGGCTGCGGTGGCCCGGCACACCAACTCACGTGCAGCAAGGTAGGCGAGGGTAGGGCGGCCCGCAGGGTAGTGCCCACGCCCGGCGTGTGCCCGCCACGGGAGCTGCGGTAAAACCCCGCGTTACCCCACCCAAACGCCACGAAGGGGTAGGCCGCCGGCCGTGCCGGCTGGCCCGACGCGGTGAGCAATGGCCGCCAGTCGAGGCCCGTGCGCGCATCCTGGGTGGGCACCACCACATCGGTATGCAAGCCGTTGGAAGCCACAAAAACCGGAATGCCTCCGGGTGTTTCGCGGAATTTCCGGTTGATGGGCACCAGCGTGCCGGTGAGCAGCAATAAAACCAGGGCAGCAAGCGGCATGGGGTGATGAGGTGATAAGCTGATGTGCTTGTGTGATGATGTATCTGTGTCATCCTGAGCATTCCGCGCATCAAGCGGCGACGAAGGACCTTATCTTGTAAGAACGACTGGCGTACCAACGACTCGTTCAACTGGCATAAGGTCCTTCGTCGCCGCTTGATGCGCGGAATGCTCAGGATGAAACAGATACATCAACTCACCAACACATCAATAATCAACCCATCAACTCATCAGCCTTAGCCACCGAAACCGCCGCCACCGCCCTGTGGCCCCTGGTCGATTTTCTTGGAGGGCTTGCTGTTGCCGAAGAACCAGGTGAAGCCGAGGTAGCCCACGCGCGTTTCGTACTTGGTGCGGAAGTTGGATTCCAGGCCGTCAGAATACAGTTGGGTGTAGTTGCGACGGGTGTTGAAGATGTCGCTTACCCGCAGGGTAAGGGCGGCGCGGTCTTCGAACAGGCGCTGGCGCAGGGCCACATCAATGCCGTGGAAAGCAGCCAAGCGGCCCTGGGCCGTGAGTTGCGGCGCCCGATAATTAGCAGTAAGCTGCACATCAAGCTGTTTGGTGGGCGTGAAGCTGTTCATCAGGCGAGCCGTGCCCGTGACGGTGCTGCGGTTGCGGCCGTCGCCTAGGAAGCTGGTCACCTCATTGCGGTATACCGAGCCGCTGGCCGTGATTTTCCACCACTTTGCAAGGGGCTGATTCAACGACATTTCCAGGCCGTAGTTGTTGGTTTGGCCGAAGTTCTGGTAGCTGGTGCGGGTGATGAAATCGGGTTGGCCACTGAGGCGAGTAGCCGCCGTGTCGATGGCGCGGATGGCCTGGATGGCATCCGTGGTCTGGCGCCAGAACAGTGTGGTCGTCAGCGAGGTCTGCTTCCAGGTGGCTTGGTGGCCCAGCTCCACCGAGTTGATGAACTCGGGCCGCAGCACGGGGTTGCCGATGCGGTAGTTGCGCTGGTCGTTGTAGATGGGTAGGGCCAGCACTTGCATGAAGTTGGGCCGGTTGAGGCGGCGTGAGTAGCTGAGTTGCAGGCGCTGGTCGCCGGGTAGGGTGCGCACCAAGGTAGCCGTGGGGAACAGGTTGAGGTAGCGCTGGGTGAACTGACCGGTGTTGGGTAGCACGCGCCCATCGAGGGTAGTGTACTCGGCCCGCAGCCCGCCTTGCAGACTCCACTTGCCAAATTCCTGCTGGGCGGTGGCATAGCCGGCCTGCACATGCTGCTGGTAGCGATAGGCAAACGACTGATTGTCAAGACGAACAAAGGCTTCGTTTTCACCGGATTGCAGGAGGTAGTCCGTTGTGCCATCCGACCACCACGACTCGTTGCGCAGGCCCACATCCAAGCGGCCTTTCTCGCCAAGCGGGTGCACGTAGTCGGCTTGGGCTTGCAGTACGTTGATGCCTACGCCATACAGCTGCCGGCGTTCCTGGCGGGGGTAGGAGGCGGGGCCATCCAGCACGCGCTGCCCTACCTGCACATCTACGCCTACATCTACGAGGCTAACGTTGGCGGTCAGCTCGCGGCCTTTGTGCTCGGCCCAGGTGCGGCGGTAGTCCACCGAGTACACCGATTGGTGCTGCTTTTCGTTGGAGTAGCCCAGGTTGCGCAAGGCCAGCGGGGCATCGGTACCACGGGTGAGTATAGTATTCAGATTTTCCCGCGAAGAACCCCGGCTCTGGCTCAGATCGGCCGAAACCGTGATTTTCTGGTCTTTTGTGAGGTCGTAGTCTACCCCGAAGCGGCCGCCGTGGTATTGCTGGTGGCGCAGGCTGCGGCCGTTCTGGTCGGTGCGCGTGGTAAGGCCTTCTACCGTAGCCGCCTGGCGCAGATCCGATTCGCCCCGGTAGTGGTTGTCATTGGCATCGTAGCTGCCGAAGAAGTTGAGTTTACCCAGCTTGCGGTTGGCGCTCAGCGACAGGTTATACTTTTCCCGCGTGCCCAGAATACCGGCTGCCTGGCCATTCCAGCCGTCTTTCTGCTGCTTTTTAAGCGTGATGTTGATGACCCCACCCGCACCGGCCGCGGGGTAGCGCGCCGAGGGGTTGGTAATAACCTCCACGTTCTCGATGCGGCTGGCTGGCAACTGCTCCAGCCGGAAGTTGGATGGAGCCGGCTTGCCATCGAGGTAGATGGCCACGTCGGCGCCGCGCAGGGTAGCCTGCCCGTTTTGGTCCACGGCCACGGAGGGCACGTTTTGCAGCACGTCCACGGCCGTACCGCCGGCGCTGTTTAGGTCCTTGTCCACGTTAATTACCTTCTTATCAAGGTTATCCACCACAGCAGCCCGTTCACCCGTCACAGTCACTTCGCCTAGCTTGGTGGTCGTAGAGGCCAGCCGCAATGTGCCTAAACGCATGGTAGGCGCGGCGGCAGTGATGGTAACCGCCCGGCGCAGGGTGCCGTAGCCCACTGCCGAGGTGCGCAACAGGTAGGAGCCAGGCTGCACGGGCTCTAAGATAAAGGTGCCATTTTCAGCGGTTTGCGTGCCGGTGGCTACTTGGCTGCTGTCCCGCGCTTGCAGAAGCACTACGGTCGTAAAGGGGAGAGGCTGGTTGTTGGCGGCATCGAGTAGCGTGCCGGTTATCGTGCCAGCAGTTTGGGCCCAGGCGGTCAGCGGAAAGAGCATAACGAGGAGCCCCAGGCACCGCAGTGCCCGGCGAAAAGTCAGGAAGGAGTTCATCGGAGTGGTGAGTTGGATGAAAAATCCGGCAATGCGAGGCCAGCCCAACGGCCGCGGTTCCGTCAGGGGGGAGGGGCATTACCACCAGTGTAAGCGCACACGCAGGAGGGAAGCCGCTTGCAAGCAGCTCCACAAACCAGAACACAAAGACTATAACTTGGAAAAGTGTAATTTTACAAGAGCGTAGTCAGCAGCCCAACCCGGTTGGCGGGGCGGTGTCCGGTGGCCGTGGCGGGCGACGCCGGTAGAGAATCGGGCGCCACAGCAGGTATCTTAGGTTAGTGATTCAAAGGTAGTATAAGGTACTATGCAACGCAAGGTACTAGGTAAATTTATTTTCGTTTTTCTATATATGGACCGGAAGAAATGGTATTTGATATGGTAGATGCGAGGTTTCACAGCACGGTTGCCTGCGAATAGCTATTTAGTTGATATACTTTAACTAAAGAATTTTACACGAAGCGAAGGAGCATAAAAGAGGGAGTGAAAAGGAGAACTAACTTTATCAGTTAGCCTGCTCCCTTTCACTCCCTCTTTTATGCTCCTTCGCTTCGGGGCAGAATAAATTGGCTATTTGGCTCCCGGTGCTACTACCTGCCCGTTGCGGAAGGTTTTCTTTTCCTGTACCGCTTTGCCATCAGCTTTGTAATACGTCCACACGCCGGTTTGCTTGCCGTTGCGGAAGGCGCCTGCTTCCTCTAAAGTACCATCCTCGCGCAGCTGGCGGTAGGGGCCGACTTTCAGGCCTTTGGCGTAAGTGGTTTCGCTCTTAAGCTTGCCCGATGGGTAAAACTCTTGCTTCAGGCCGGTTGGGCGGCCGTTTTCATACGTCACGCGGCTTTGCATGGTGCCGTTCTCGAAGTATTCCAGCCGTTCGCCTACCAGCTTGCCGTTTTGGTAGGGGTCTACAAAATGGGGCTGCTTGCCATCGGGGAAAAACGTGCGCCACGTGCCGACCGGTTGGTTGTTTTTGAACTGTTGCTCGGCCTTCAGGGCGCCATTTGGGTAGTAAGTGGTCAGCTTCCGGTCGCGGGCCTGGTTGCTGTACTCGATTTCCTGTTCCACCTTCCCCGACTCGTAGAAATCCTTTTGGGTGCCTACCAGCGTGCCGTTCTTATAGGTCATCGTGCTTTTTACAGCTCCGCTCTCGTAGTACGATTTGGCGGGACCATCGAGGTTGCTGGTGCCGCCCAGGTTGGCCGTGGGGGCTTTGGTGCTGTTGTCGCCCAATGGGTTCGATACGGCTCGTTGCTGGAGGGTAGCCGCGGCATAGCTGCCCTCGGTGCGGAGCTTGCCGGAAGGGTAGTAGCTGCGGTAGGTGCCCTTGCCTTTAGCATCGGCCTGCACCTCGGTTTCTACCTGGCTGTTGGGGTAGTAGGTTTTGTAGGAGCCCGTGAGCAAGCCGCCCCGGTACATCGACTCGCTTTGTAGCTGGCCGTTTTCGTAGTAGGTTTTGGATGGTCCGTTGGGCTGCCCGTTGGCGTAGGTGATTTCGGACCGCACCTTGCCCGACGGATACAACTCCCGCACCGTGCCTGCCGGCTGCCCGTTGGCCAGGGTAGTTTCCATCTTGATTTTGCCATCCGGATGGTAGTAGCGCAGCGTGCCGGTGGGCTGGTCGTTGGTGTAGGTGCCCTCCTGGGCCACCTGGCCCGAGTTGTAGAACGTTTTGAACGGGCCCTGCCGCTCGCCCTGCCGAAAGGTCACTTCTACTCGCTTTTTGCCATCCGGAAAAAACTCCACATAGGCGCTATCTGCTTTGCCAGCGCGGTAGCTGGTTTGAGCTTCCAGCGCACCCGAGCGGTAGAAGCGCTTGTAGGGGCCTTCCATCACGGTGTCGCCGGCCACAATGGCCGAGTATACCTCGCGCACTCTCGTTTTAGTTGAGTCTTGGTACGTGACCAGGCGGCGCAGTTTCTGGGGGTAGGCGAGGGTAGGCAGCAGCAGCAGCGGGAACAGCAAACGTTTCATGCTGGCAAGAACGGAAAGTTGGGGTAGAAAATTTCCCGCCGAGGTTCGCGGAGGCAAAACGTAGAGGTTCCCAGAGTTCAACGACGACTATCGTTAGAACACTGCGAACCTCTACGTTTTGCCTCCGCGAACCTCGGCGGGAAACGTATCAGGCAAACATGCCCACCGCGTCCTTGCTGGGTAGGGCGGTTTTGCCGGTCAGGAATAAATCGACTTGCCGGGCGGCCTCCCTGCCTTCCGAAATAGCCCATACCACCAACGACTGGCCCCGGCGCGCATCGCCAGCCACAAACACCTTGTCTACGTTGGTGCGGTAGTCGCGCTCAGTGGCCTGCACGTGGCCACGCTCATCCAGCTCTACCTTCAAGTCGGTGAGCAGGCCATCATGCCGCGGGTGCAGGTAGCCGATAGCCAGGAAAGCCAACTGAGCCGGAATTTCGCGCTCCGAGCCAGCAATTTCCTCGAACTTGATGCGCTTGCCCCGCTCGTCGGTTTCCCAGGTGATGTCCGTCACCAGCAAGGCCCGTAGGTTGCCCTGCATATCACCCAAAAACGCCTTGGTATTCACGCCCCAGTGCCGCTCGCAGCCTTCTTCGTGCGAGCTGGTAGTGCTCATTAGCAAGGGGTAGGTAGGCCAGGGCATGTGCTTAGTGCGCTCGGTGGGCGGCTCCATCATCATGGCAAACTGCCGCACCGAGTGGGCACCCTGGCGGTTGGCCGTGCCCACGCAGTCGGAGCCCGTGTCGCCACCGCCGATGACCACTACGTCCTGATCGGTGGCCAGAATGGGGTCGTGCGCCCAGTCGGGCTGGCTTACGCGCTTGTTTTGCTGGTTGAGGTAGTCCATGGCGAAGTGGATACCGTGCAAGTCGCGGCCCGGAATGGTGAGGTCGCGCGGGATGGTAGCGCCCCCGGCCAGCACCACAGCATCGAAACTATTGGTCAGCTCATCGGCCGAAATGTCTTTGCCTACCTCCACGTTGCACCGGAATACCACGCCGTCTTTTTCCAGCAGCTCAATGCGGCGGTCAATCACCCATTTTTCCAGCTTGAAATCGGGAATGCCGTAGCGCAGCAGGCCGCCCGGCCGGTCGTCGCGCTCGAATACGGTCACGCTGTGGCCGGCCTTAACTAGCTGTGCCGCCGCGGCCAGCCCCGCCGGCCCCGAGCCTACCACGGCCACCGTCCGGCCGGTTTTTAGCAACGGAGCCGTAGGCTGCACAAAGCCTTTCTCGAAGGCAATTTCGATGATGTGCTTTTCGATTTCCTCAATAGCAACCGGCTGGCTATGAATGCTTAGTACGCACGCCGACTCACAGGGCGCGGGGCAGATGCGGCCTGTAAACTCAGGAAAGTTGTTGGTGGAAGCCAGAATACGGTAGGCCTCCTGCCAATCTTGCTGGTATACGGCATCGTTGAACTCGGGGATGATGTTGCCCAGTGGGCAGCCCGAGTGGCAGAACGGAATGCCGCAGTCCATGCAGCGCGCCGCTTGGTGGTTTAGCTCCGCCTCCGAATACATGCCAATAAACTCCTGGTAGTGGCGCACGCGCTCCGTAGGAGCCACTTTGGGAGGTAGGACGCGGGGAAACTCTTTGAAACCGGTGATGTGGGACATGAGAATATGATGTAGCACGAAGCCTGCGCTTCGCATTTCGCTAGACTAAACAGTAAGTGCGCGGTGAGTCAGGTCTGGCGCGAAGCCTGTGCCTCGCGTCAGAGACTACTTCCGCACCGGCTCGTATTTGGCCATTTTCAGCACCTTCTTATACTCCACAGGGAACACCTTGCGGAACTTGCCGGCGGCTTCCTGCCAGTTGCTCAGCAGGTAGGTCGCCAGCTGGCTGCCGGTGAGGTGCTGGTGCTTGCGCAGCAGCGTCTGGATGTGGTCCTCATCCTCGGTGTCGAGGCCTTCCAACTCCACCATTTCCATGTTGCAGTTCTCGCGGAAGGTGCCGTCCTCATCGTACACCCAGGCGATGCCGCCGCTCATGCCGGCCGCGAAGTTGCGGCCAGTTTTGCCCAAAATAAGGGCGCGGCCACCGGTCATGTACTCACAGCCGTGGTCGCCTACCCCTTCCACCACGGCGGTGGCGCCGGAGTTGCGCACCGCAAACCGCTCGCCGGCCTGCCCGCGCACAAACAGCTCGCCGCTGGTAGCGCCGTACAACGCCACGTTGCCGATCAGGATGTTCTGCTCCGGCACGAAACCGCTGTTTTTGGCGGGGTAGATGGTGAGCTGCGCGCCGCTCAGGCCCTTGCCTACGTAGTCGTTGGCTTCGCCTTCCAGCTCAAACGCCAGGCCCTTCACGCAGAATGCCCCGAAGCTCTGCCCGGCCGAGCCCGTGAACTTGTAGTTAATGGTGTTGTCGGGGAGGCCGGCGGCGTGGTAGCGCTTGGTGATTTCGTTGGAAAGCAGCGTGCCCAGGGTGCGGTCGGTGTTCTTGACCGGGAAGGTCGCAAACACCGGCTCGCGCTCTTCTAGGGCTGGTTGGGCGTGCTCCAGCAACTGCCAGTCCAGAATGGTATCGAGGCCGTGGTCTTGGGTTTCGCTGTTGTAGAGAGTGCCGCCGCCGGGGTTCAGCACCAACTGCAACATGCCCGATAGGTCGATGGTGCGGGCTTTCCAGTGGTCGATGTCGTCGCGCACTTTCAGGTATTGCACCTTGCCAATCATCTCGTTCACCGTGCGGAAGCCCAGCTCGGCCATAATCTCGCGCAGCTCCTCGGTCATAAACCGGAACAGGTTCACGATATGGTCGGCCTGACCGGTGAACAGCTTGCGCAGCTCGGGGTCTTGGGTGGCAATACCCACGGGGCAGGTGTTGAGGTGGCATTTGCGCATCATCACGCAGCCACCGGCAATGAGCGCGGCCGTGGCCACGCCCCATTCCTCGGCGCCCAATAGGGCTGCCACAGCTAGGTCGCGACCGGTTTTCACCTGGCCATCGGCTTGCAGCACCACGCGGCTGCGCAGGCGGTTGCGCACCAGGGTCTGGTGGGCTTCGGCCAGACCCAGCTCCCAAGGTAGGCCGGCGTGCTTGATGGAGCTGATGGGCGAGGCGCCCGTGCCGCCGTCGTAGCCGGCAATCAGGATGGCGTCGGCGTGGGCCTTGGCCACCCCGGCGGCAATGGTGCCTACCCCTGCCTTGCTCACCAGCTTCACGTTGATGCGGGCGGCGCGGTTGGCGTTCTTCAGGTCGAAGATCAACTGGGCTAAGTCCTCAATAGAATAGATGTCGTGGTGGGGCGGGGGCGAAATCAGCCCTACCCCCGGCGTGGAGTGGCGCGTCTTGGCAATCCACTCGTCTACCTTATGGCCGGGCAGCTGGCCGCCCTCGCCGGGCTTGGCACCCTGCGCCATCTTGATTTGCAACTCGTCGGCGTTGGTGAGGTAGTGCGCCGTCACGCCGAAGCGGGCCGAGGCAATCTGCTTGATGGCCGAGCGCATGGAGTCGCCGTTGGCCATCTTTTCGTAGCGCATGGGGTCCTCGCCACCCTCGCCGGTGTTACTTTTGCCGCCAATACGGTTCATGGCAATGGCCAGGGTGCTGTGCGCCTCGTGCGAAATCGAGCCAAACGACATGGCGCCGGTAGCAAAGCGGTGCATAATGCTCTCGGCCGGCTCTACCTCGCTCAGCGGCACGGCGCTGCGGTGCTTGGCAAAGTGCAGCAGACCCCGAATGGTGAAGGCCTTTTCGGTCTGCTCGTTGATCTGGCGGGCGTACTTCTGGTACGTCTTGTAGTCGTCGGTGCGGGTGGCGTATTGCAGCAGGTGCACCGTTTGGGGGTTGAACAAGTGCGCCTCGCCCCGGCGCTTCCACTGGTAGAGGCCGCCCTCGGGTAGCAGGCGTACCTGCTCGGGCGAGTTGTCGTGGAAGCCATGGTGGTGCTTATACAGGGTTTCGCGGGCAATTTCATCGAGGCCCAGGCCACCGATGCGCGTCACGGCGCCCGTGAAGTAGCGGTCTACTACCTCTTGGTTGAGGCCCAGAATCTCGAACACCTGCGCGCCATGGTACGATTGCAGGGTAGAGATGCCCATCTTAGAGAAGATCTTGAGCAACCCATCGCACACCGCCTTGATGTAGTTTTTCACCAATGCCGGCGAGTCGAGCTTCGTCTCAAACTGCCCCGCAGCCTGCATGGTCTTGATGGTAGCCAGCGCCAAGTAGGGGTTGATGGCCGTGGCGCCGAAAGCCAGCAAACAGGCAAAGTGGTGCACTTCCCACACGTCACCGGCTTCCACTACCAAGCCCACGGCCCCGCGGTAGCCCTTCCGAATCAGGTGGTGGTGCACGGCCGACACGGCCAGCAGCGACGGAATGGCGGCGTGCTCCGAGTCCAGGGCGCGGTCAGACAGAATCAGCACTTCAAAACCATCTTCTACCGCGTCCTCGGCATAGCGGCACAAGCGGGCCAAACCAGCCTCCAAGGAGCCGGGCTTGCCATCAGCGCGGAAGTAGGTTTGCAGGGTCTTGGCATTGAACATGCCCGTATCGATGCTGCGCAGCTTTTCCAGCTCGGTGTTGGTGAGCACCGGCTGTTGCAGGGCCACGCAGTGGCAGTGCATCTTGTCCTCGTCCAGGATGTTGCCGTTGTTACCCATGAAGGTCGCCAGGCTCATCACCAACCGCTCCCGAATGGGGTCGATGGGCGGGTTGGTTACCTGCGCGAAGAACTGCTTGAAGTAGCTGCTCAGGTGTTGCGGCCGGTCCGACAGCACCGCCAGCGGTACATCGGTTCCCATCGAGCCAATGGGCTCCTTGGCTTCCAAGGCCATCGGTTTAATGAGCGTGTCGATATCCTCCCGGCTGTACCCAAACACTTGGTGGTACTTGAACACGGCCTCCGCATTGAGGCCAGTGAAAGCCAAGCGCGGCTCGGGCAGCTCCTCCAGCCGGATTTTATAGTTTTCCAGCCATTGCCCGTAGGGTTGCCGGCTGGCAATGTGGTGCTTGATTTCCTCGTCGGTGATGATGCGGCCGGCTTCAATATCCACCAGCAGCATCTTGCCCGGCTGCAAGCGGCCCTTGCGCACCACCGTGTGCGCCGGAATATCCAGTACGCCAGCCTCGGAGGCCACAATAATGCGGTTGTCGTTGGTGATGGTGTAGCGCAGAGGTCGCAGACCGTTGCGGTCCAGCATCGAGCCGATGATGTGGCCGTCGGTGAAGGTGAGGGCGGCGGGGCCGTCCCAGGGCGCCATCAGGGTAGCGTTGAACTCGTAGTACGCTTTTTTCAGCGCGTCCATCTGCTCGTTGCCATCCCAGGCCTCGGGCACCAGCATGGTCATCACCTGGGGTAGGGAGCGACCCGAGTGCAGCAGAATCTCAATGATGTTATCCAGGCAAGCCGAGTCCGACTGGTTGTTGTCGATGACGGGCAACAGCAATTCCATTTCCTCCGGCGTGAAATAAGCTGAGGAAATGGAGCGCAAGCCGGCGTAAAACCAGTTCAGGTTGCCGGTGAGGGTGTTAATCTCGCCGTTGTGGGCCAGCATCCGGAAGGGCTGAGCCAGCTTCCAGCTAGGGAAGGTGTTGGTAGAGAAGCGCGAGTGCACCATGCCAAAAGCCGATACCACCCGCGCATCCGACAGGTCGGGGTAGTAGGAGCGCACCTGGTAGGTGGTGAGCTGTCCCTTATATACGATGACGCGGCAAGAGAGCGAAGTGAAGTAGAACGTCTCGTTGCCCAAATCCACCGTCTCGTTCACGCGCTTGTTGATGGCGCGGCGCAGCACGTAGAGCTTGCGCTCAAAATCGTCGTCGGTGGCTAAGCCGGCGGGGCGGCCAAAGAACACCTGCTCCACGTGCGGCTCTGCCGACAGCGCCGTTTCGCCGATACCGGCCGGGTTGACGGGTACTTTGCGAGAGCCCAGCACCGGTACGCCCAGCTGGGCCGCCACTTCCGTAATAATAGTCTTACAAGCGGCATACGTGCCAATTCGCTTGGGTAGGAACAGCATGCCTACCCCATACTGGCCCGGCTCGGGTAGGCGCACGGCCTGATCGATGCACTCGTCGAGCAAAAACTCGTGCGGAAGCTGGAACAAAATGCCCGCGCCGTCGCCCGAGTCGGAGTCGCAGCCACAGGCGCCGCGGTGCTCCATGTTCTCGAGCATGGTGAGGGCATCGGAGATGGTTTGATGGGATTTTTGTCCGTCAATGGCCGTTATAAAGCCCGTGCCGCAGGAGTCGTGTTCGAATTCCGGACGGTACAGTCCCTGCTGGTTGTCACCGGTAAGTTTCATCGCGAAAGAATAGCCTGATACCGCAACCAGAAGTAGTGCAGCCTAGCTAAAAATTTAAGTTATAACAAAATGTTCGATTTGCCATACGGGTAGCTTGTTTTAGTGGTATTATTTATATTATTTTCAATAAAAATGGGTTTTTTCGATAAAATGATGCTTCAGTTATAAGTGCTCTTAGCATGATGAAGATACTGCTGCTCATCCTCCAGTTGCGCCCGTCAACTGCTCGCGCGCGCTCCCGGAACGACGACGCTGCGTAACAGCAGTAACTTAAAAAAAACGCCACGCAACCCTGCGTATTCCTCAGGGTGCGTGGCGTGGAGTGCGTAAGGCCTTGGAGCTAGGGCTACCGCAGCTGCTCTATTACAAATTTACTCGGCGTATTATAATAGTAAATACTCGCACTTGGTGTGGTGCTGCTGATGCATAGTAGGCCGTTGCTACCATCCTGGAACAAGCGGTACGGGTAGGCTTTCGTTTTGATGGAGCGTGTTTGCACGTAGTTATTGTTGGTGTACACCTCCACGCTTTTGGTGCTAGTGCCTGCGTAGATATATCGCTCGGCGGCATCAATAAGGAAACTGGTGTAGGCCAGATTCCCCTTCGGTAGGCTTGCCTCGTAGCCCTGGGAAATAGAATAGATAACGCCCGACGAAGACGACAAGTACTTTCGGCTCGAGGGAAACAGCTCGAGGATGTTGGCATCCAGTGGATAATTGCTGTAATAGCCTTGAGACTGGTTGAGTAAATCGCCTTTTGGAGAAAAACTGTAGTACTGCTGGTTGCTGCTGCCTATGCTCAGCAACTCAGTGTCCGTGTTGGGAATACGCTTGAGGCGCGGGTTACCGCTGGTATAATAGGTGCTCTGCGATACCAGGGTTTTGGAGGCCCGGCTGTATACTTGGACAGGACGATACGGCCAAGACGAGTTGTTGGCCGCTACAAATAGCAGGTCATGATTGGCTACCACGCACGTAGCCGGCGAGCCGACGTTAAACTGATCAATCTTGTCTAGCGTCTCTGCATTATAGATAAAAATCCAGCCATCGTTGCGCGGCACATACAGCTCCGGCGTGCCGTTGTAGGTAGCAAAATCGCAGTACCCGATAGTGGCATCGGTTTTAATGGATTTGGTTACTTGACTTTTGGCAAGATCATATTGTGATATTTTGCCGTCATTCTCGAAGAAATACAATACTCTTCGCTGACTGTCAAACTGAACATCAAATGGAACGGCGTTGATAATTTTAATCTCCGGGCGCTTGTGCGTAACGATGTTGCTGTTAACCATCTGTCCGGAAGTCAATACGCCCACTACCTGGTATTCGAGGGTAGGTACATACGGCACGGCGTCATCCGTAAATTTGGTCGCCAGTGAGGAGCCGGAAGGAGGATAAAAACGATTTAAAATACTTTCTGGTCCATTTGTTTCCTCACGTCGCACTACTCGGTACTCCTTTAGGGTAGCATCTTCCAATTTGGACCAAGTCAGTTTAATAGAGTCGCCGGCCAACACTAAATCCTGCAATACAATTTTGTCGGAGTAGCTTTTTGGCTCATCCGCATCATCTTCTTTTTGACAAGCAAAAAGCGTTAATAAAAGCAAGAAAAACGGTAATAATCTGGGCATTGGTAAAAGAGGTGAAATGAAAATAATTATAAAACAAAGTTATTGAAAACAGGGTAAACAAATAAAATAAGTCTATGCTATTTCTACGTGCCGCTTGCGCGTGCGCGGGCTACCCAGTCACCACCGGCAACGTAAAACAGAATCGGCTGCCGCTGCCCAATTCGCTCTCTACCCACAGCCGGCCGCCTTGGGTGGTAATAAACTCGCGGGCGATGCTCAGCCCCAGCCCCGAGCCGCCCCGGTAGCCCGCCTTGTCCGGAATTTGGGCAAAGCGTTGGAAGATGCGCTCGTGGTGCTCGGCGGCAATGCCGGGGCCATGGTCTACTACCCGCACCTGCACAAAGCCACCGGCAGCGGCGGCAGTTACGGTCAGCACCTCTCCGCTGGGCGAGTAGCGAATAGCGTTAGCAAGCAGGTTGATGAGTACCCAAGTGGTCTTTTCCACGTCGGCACGCACGGGGGGGAGGGTAGGCGGCAGTTCCAACTCTAGCCGGAGCTTTTTGTCAGTGAGCTGGGGACGCACGGTGTCGGTGGCATAAGCTACGATTTCGGCCAGGCTGGTAGGGCGCATATCAAGCTGAATACCGGCCCCGGCATCTAGGCGCGACACGGCCAGCAGCTCGGCCACCATGCGTTGCAGCCGCTGGGTTTCCTGGCGGATGTGGGTGGTCACGCGCTGGCGCTCGTCGGCGGGTAGGCGCTCATCCTGAAGCAGGCGGGCGTTCAGGTTGATGCTCGATAGGGGCGTTTTCAACTCGTGCGACACCGTAGCTAAGAAATCAGACTTCACCTGATCCAGCTTTTTGAAATCCGATACGTTGCGCAGGGTCAACATTTGGCCTACCAACTCGGTTTTGTCGGTGGCCTCATTATAAGAAACGAGGTCTTGCGCGGCCAGCTGATAAAACGCTTCCTCGCCGCGCTGGGCAATGTGCAGCAGAGGAGCTGCCGCCACGGCCGCAGCCTGGTTGGGCGCATCCAGAGGTAGGAGGAGCGTGTGCAGCAAATCGTTTTCGAGGCGCACCTGGGTTGCCGATTGGCCCACGAGCCGGGTGGCGGGTAGGGCCAGCAACTCGCACATCACGGGGTTGGCCAGCAGAATGCGCCGATTTTCATCGAGCAGCAGCAAGCCCTCGTCTAGGGTGTCCACGATGCTGGCGGCGCGGTTGCGCTCCGTAATCAGCTCGGCGGTGGTGGAGGTGCGGTACTCGCGCAGTTGGGCCAGCATCTGGTTGAAGGCCCGCGCTACCTGCCCAAACTCGTCGCGACTTTCCTGCGGAATGGTGGCCGAAAAGTTGCGCTCGGTGGCGTGGCCCAGCGCGGCCGTGAGCTTGCGCAGAGGCTGCACGGCTATTTCGGGCACGCTGCCCGCCAGCGCCAGGGCCAGCAGGGTAGCCAGGGTAATAAACACCAGAAGATTCCGATTGGCCTGGTCGGTGCGCTGGTTGGCGGCTTCCGTTTTGCGGGTAAGCGCCTCCGTGTTCAGGGAAATGACGTGGTAGGTAAGCGCCCGTAGCTCCACCAAGGGAGATGCGGCAACTGATTGCAATTGACCATTTTGCGCAGCCTGTTGGGCTAGCACTAACTGTTGCGTGCCACGTACCAGCGCATCGGCTAGCTGCTGCTCGCCGGGCTCGGTGATGTTGTGGGCTTCCTGCTGCACCAGCTTCATCAGCTGGGCAGTACCGGTGGTGTCTTGGATGGGCTGCCCAGCCAGCTGGTCGAGGCTGCGGAGCATGCGGTGGCCCAGCTCCAGAGAGTATACGTTGGCCGTGAGGGCATCGCGGGAGCTACGGTCGAGCTGGCGCAGTGAGTACCACGCGTAGCCCCCGATGCTGAGCACCAGCAGCAGCATCGCCAAAAAGCCCAGGTTGATTTTCGTTTTAAGATTCATGATGATGCTGTTCGGGAAGTCGGTTCGGTCTTGCGGTGCACGACGCTCAACGCTGTGTTTAATACGTTACCAGATACACGTCGAGGGTAGGGGTGGTGAGGGCCACGGCGCGGAGTAAGTCGTGCGTCACGCTGCGCCGACTGAGCTGGTCCCAAAAGCCTTTTTCGCCGGTGATGCCGCAGATCAGTAGGGTAGCATTTTTTTCCTGCGCCACCCGCCGGATGGCTTCCACCACGTCGTTGTCCTTCACCCGCAAAATCTGGGCGCCCAACTCGGTGGCCAGCTGTAGGTTTTTCAGCAAGTGCCGCTGGGTAGCCAGCCCAATGCGGTCGGCGGTTTCGCGGGCGGTTTGCACGTAGAGCACGTACCACACGGCCGCGCCCAACTGATCGGCCAGGCGCGAGGTTTTGCGAATGATTTCGCGGGCGGCGCGCTCGTTGGAGTTGATGCAGGCCAGCAGCCGGTCGTCGGTGCGGCGGGGGGCGGCCACGGCGGGCGCGCCGCCGGCATCGGAAGCCACCTGCTGGCCCAGTAGCTGCGCTACCTCGCGCACGGCCAAGCGCCGGAGCTGCAACAGGTTTTCGGCCTGAAAAAAGCCGTTGAGGGCCGTGGGTATTTTGGCGGCGTGGTAGATGCGGCCTTCCTCTAGGCGGGTGCGCAGCTCACCCACGGTCAGGTCCACGTTCACTACCTCGTCGGCCTGCCGCAAAAGGCGGTCAGGAATGCGCTCGGTCACGTCGGTGCCGGTGATGCGCAGCACTTGGTCGTGCAGACTTTCCAGGTGTTGCACGTTCACGGCCGTAATCACCGAAATGCCCTGCTGCACCAGGTATTCCACGTCCTGCCAGCGCTTTTCGTGGCGCGAGCCGGGCACGTTGGTGTGGGCCAGCTCATCCACCACCACTACCTGCGGGCGGCGCTGCACAATGGCCTCCAGGTCCATTTCTTCCAGTGCCTTGCCCTTGTAGAACAGCTGCTTGCGCGGCAGCAGGGGCACGTCGCGCAGCTGGGCCACGGTGCCGGCGCGCTGGTGCGTTTCGATGTAGCCCAGCAGCACATCCACGCCGTGCTGGTGCAGGTCGTGGGCTTCTTGCAGCATGCGGTAGGTTTTGCCTACCCCAGCGGCCAGGCCCAGGTACACCTTCAGGGTACCGCGGCGCTTTGCCTGCACAAGGTGCAGAAACCGCTCGGCAGACGTATCGCGCAGGGCTTGCTCGGTGCTGGTCATCGGAGAAAGATTAGTCGCGGGTGAGGTGTAGCTCGGGGCGCGGCGGCATGTGCAGCGGCACGTTTTCCACGGTAAAAGTGCTATTGTCGAGGCCGAAGCTTTCGGTTTCGGATGCGCCCAGCCGCTTCAGCCACCCGTGCAGGCGCAGGGCCATGCGCTGCCAACCGCGCAGCAGGTACTGGTAGGGTAGGGTTTTGTTGAGGATGATAAACTGAAAATCGCCGGTTACATCCTGCCCCCGTAGCGACTCGAAGCGCGACGTGATATCGACCTCGCGCCGCTGCACCAGCTCGGTTACCACCTGGCGGAACATGTAGTTCAGGGCATGATCAACGCGGAAGCCCAGGTAAAAGTCGATGCGAACCAGCTCGTTGGGCAGCACGTGCGTAACGTGGTAGCGACGCGTATACGGCTCGTCGGTCGTCGTCACGTGCACCAGGTAGTACACATCGGCCCGCTTAGGGCGCTTCTTGAAGATGCTGTGAATCACCCCGTTCTCTACCAAATCAGGGTTTTCCGATTTAGTGAGGTATACCAAATGGGTAGCGTATTTGGGCACCGAATGGTCGTTGCTGAGCTGGCGGAGCAGGGGTACCCACTCCGCCAGACCCGTAAACTCGGTCAGCTCGTTGCGAATCCGTTGGCCGGCTATCCAACTCAGCATCACCAGCAGCAATACGGCGGCCAATAGCACACTCAACCACCCGCCGTGGGTGAATTTGGCCAGGTTGGCTATTAAAAACGAGCCCTCAATAACGAAATAGGTGCCAATCAGCGCCACAATCCAGCCAACTGCGGTGCGGCGCAGGCGCAGGTAATAGGCCAGCAACACGGTGGTCATGAGCATGGTGACGGTAACGGCCAGCCCAAACGCGGCCTCCATCCGGCCCGACTCGCGGAAGTAGAGTACCACGCCCACACAGCCGGCGCAGAGCAGCCAGTTCAGGCTGGGCACGTAGGCCTGGCCGCGCAGCTCGGTAGGGTACTGCACCCGTACCTTGGGCCAAAAGTGCAGCCGCAACGCCTCTATCACCAGCGTAAACGACCCCGAAATTAGGGCTTGTGATGCAATAATGGTAGCCAACGTGCACAGCCCAATGGCGGGTAGCAGGGCCCACTGCGGCAGCAGCAGAAAGAACAGGTTTTGCACGCCCAACGGCGGCCCCAAGTGCCGCAGCAGCCACGCGCCCTGCCCCAGGTAGTTGAGAATCAGGCACGTTTTGACGAAAGTCCAAGATCCGTAGATGTTGCGCCTGCCCACATGGCCCATGTCAGCGTACAGCGCCTCGGCCCCGGTGCTGCACAGGAAAATGGAGCCCAGCAGCCAGAACGCGCCGGGCACTTGCGTAATCATGGCCAGGGCGTAGTGCGGACTGAAAGCGCGCAAGATGCTGGGCTCCTGCACCAGATGCACCACGCCTAGCACAGCCAGCATCGAGAAAAACAGCGCCATCACCGGCCCGAAGAGCTTGCCAATTATTTGGGTGCCAAATTGTTGAAACGCAAACAAGGCCACCAGAATGGCTACCACAATAGGCACCGTGTTCAGGTCGGGTTTCAGGATGCGCAGTCCTTCTATGGCCGATGCCACGGAAATAGGCGGCGTAATGATGCCGTCGGCCAGCAGGGCCGCCGCCCCCACAATGGCCGGCAGGTAGAGCCGCCGCACAGGCAACTGCCGCAGCCGGGCGTACAGCGCCAGAATGCCGCCCTCGCCGTGGTTATCGGCCCGTAGCGCAATGAGCACATACTTCACCGTGGTCAGCAGCGTGAGCGTCCAGATGACGCAGGAGATTGTGCCCAGTACCACAGCCTCCGTCACGGGCTGGTGCACAAAGACACCCCGAACGGTATAGAGCGGCGAAGTGCCGATGTCGCCGTACACGATGCCCAGTGCCACCAGCAAGCCCGCCGCCGTCACGCGCTCGTGCACGGAAGTAGTAGCAGAGGGGGAGACGATAGGGGAAACAGCAGTGCTCATGAGAAGGTAGCGGATTGTCCGCCGCTTAGAACGACAGCGCCACGCTGGTGGTCAGGTTGCCGTAGTTGCGGCTGAAACCGTCGTCGTGCTGAAAGATGGCGTTGCGGGCGCGCAGGTAGCGGCCCTCTACCCGCACGGCCACGTTGGGGGTAGGTAGGTAGTCGAGGTTGAGGGAGCCGCCGCTGGTGCGGAAGTCGGCGTCGGTGCGGGCGGGGGTGATGTTGTTGATAAACACCCCACGCTCGGCATAGTAGTACTCGCCGCGCAGGGTAGTGGAAAATTGGTCGCTGAGCTGGTACTTCACGAAGGCCGCGCCGGTGTGCCACGTGTCGTAGCCGCGGCGGCCCTGGCTCTGCTGCTTGCCCACATCAAACACGCCCGCCACGCTCAGGCGGATGGTAGCGGCGTAGGTGAGGTAGAAATCGTGGAAGTAGCGGCGGCGAATCACGGAGTCCTGGGGCTGCTCGTTGCCGTAGAACGTGCTACTATTAAGGAGCAGCTTGTCCGAAATTTTCCACTGAATTTGGGTGCCCAGGGCCTTGGCCTGGTTGGTTTCGCGGATGTTCTGCCAGCCATTGAGCACCAGCCCGGTCAGCGTAAGCTCCGGCGCCATCTCGTAGGTCAAACGCGCCCCCGACTCGTAATAGGGCGAGTTTTCGGCCATCAGCGAGCGGGTCAGCGTCCAGTTGTCTTTGCTTAAAGCCGACTCAAACCCAATGTGCGAGCCGAAAATGCCCACGTCTAACCAGGCTTTCTTGAACGGTCGGAAGCCCGCGTACGCCTCAAATACGTGCTTGAGTACCTGGTCTTCAGCGGCATAGTTGGCACTTACGTAGGTGCCCGCGTGCAGCCCCACGGCCCCACGCACCCGGTCGTTGTTGTAGCGCATGCCTACCAGCGCCTGATTGATGGTAAACTCGTTTTGGCGGTTGTGGGAGTAAAGAAAAGCGGGCCGGTCGTGGGTAGGGCCGTGGTTGAAATCGTAGCCGTAGTAGCCATCCACGAAGCCGTAGTAGGTGAGGGAGGAAGGCGCGGGGACGGTCTGGGTAGTATCCGTCTGAGCCAGTGCTGTGGTGCTGCTCAGGGCGGTAGCCGCTAAAAATGCGAAGTATTTCATGAGGTGATTTTGCGCAAGGTAAAGCGCGTAAGAGGCACCGCACGTTTGATACGGCGGTTAGCTGTTCGCTTTTCGTTGAACAAGAGCTAATAGCTAACCGCCGTATCAAATGTGCGGTCGGTATATGAACTTTAAACTATCGATTAGCCAATGAGTCGAGGGCCAGGTTCAGCTCCAGCACGTTCACCGTAGCCGGGCCGAAAAACACCACCAGTGGCTCGTGAATATGGGCTGCTACCAGCGCCCGCACGCGGGCTTCGGGTAGGTTGCGCAGGCGGGCAATGCGCCCTACCTGGGCATAGGCGCCGGCCGGCGAGAGGTGCGGGTCGAGGCCGGAGCCGCTGGCCGTCACTAGCTCGGCGGGTACTGAGCCTTGCTGGGTAGGGTTCTGGCGCAGAAACTCGCTTACGCGGGTGCGTACCGTGGATAGGTACTCGGGGTTGCTGGGACCTTTGTTGGAGCCGCCCGAGCCGTCGGCGTGGTAGTCTACGGCCGATGGGCGCGAGTTGAAGTACTCAGGACGATCAAACTTCTGACCTACGTTGGCGAAGCCCACCACGCGGCCCTTATGCGACACCTGTACGCCCTGCCCGTGGCCGGGAGCGGCTTGAGCTACGGCCCATACCACGGCCGGGTAGAGTACGCAGCATACAATAAGGAGTACCAGCGTGAGACGGAAAGCAGGAAGCAAATGCGTTTTCATGGGTATAGATGTTTATAGAAGCTGTCATGCTAAGCGGAATTGAAGTATCTCTACCGCGTCGTTTGCGCCGATTAGGCGATTAGCATGACGTTCTTGTTTGTCTTAATTCAGCTACACAAAAAGCCCGACCACCAGGTCAATCAGCTTGATGCCGACGAACGGGACCACCACGCCGCCTACCCCGTACACCAGCAGGTTGCGGCGCAGCAGCGCCGCCGCGCCCAGGGGTTTGTAGGCCACGCCTTGCAGGGCCAGCGGCACCAGGGCCGGAATGATGAGCGCGTTGAAAATCACAGCCGACAGAATAGCCGACTGCGGCGAGTGCAGCCCCATTACGTTGAGCGCGCCCAGGGCCGGAATGGCCGTCATGAACAAGGCTGGCACAATGGCGAAGTACTTGGCCACGTCGTTGGCGATGCTGAAGGTGGTGAGCGTGCCGCGCGTCATTAGCAGCTGCTTGCCAATCTCCACTACCTCAATGAGTTTGGTAGGGTCGTTGTCGAGGTCGACCATGTTGCCGGCTTCCTTAGCGGCCTGGGTGCCTGAGTTCATGGCCACCCCTACGTCGGCCTGGGCCAGGGCGGGGGCGTCGTTGGTACCGTCGCCCATCATGGCCACCAGCCTGCCCTGTTGCTGCTCGGCGCGGATGTACTGCATCTTGTCCTCGGGCTTGGCCTCGGCAATGAAGTCATCGACGCCAGCTTTTTCGGCAATGAACTTGGCCGTGAGGGGGTTGTCGCCGGTTACCATCACCGTTTTGATGCCCATGGCCCGCAGGCGCGCAAACCGCTCCTGAATGCCAGGCTTGATGATGTCTTGCAACTCCACCACGCCCAGCACTTGGTCGTTTTGGCTGACTACTAGCGGCGTACCTCCGTTGGCGGATACGGCCTGCACCCGTTCGGCTACTTCCGCGGGGTAGGGGTGGCCGGCTTTTTCGGTGAGCTGACGGATGGCGTCGGCGGCGCCCTTGCGGATGCGCGTGCCGTCGGGGAGAGTCACGCCGCTGCTGCGGGTTTCGGCCGTGAAGCGGATTAGCTCGGCGCCTTCCAGCCTGCCTTGCAGCTGCTCGGGGCTGATCTGCTGCTCGCGGGCCAGGGCCACAATGCTCTTGCCCTCGGGCGTTTCGTCGGTGAGCGATGAGACGGTGGCGCCCTCCACAAACTGCCGGGTGTCTACCCCCGGCGCGGGCCAGAAGTGGGTAGCCTTGCGGTTGCCGATGGTGATGGTGCCGGTTTTATCGAGCAGCAGCACGTCGATGTCGCCGGCCGTTTCTACGGCTTTACCGCTCTTGGTGATGACGTTGGCGCGCAGGGCGCGGTCCATGCCCGCAATACCAATGGCCGAGAGCAGTCCGCCAATGGTGGTCGGAATCAGGCATACAAACAGCGCAATGAAAGCCGAAATGGCGATGGGCGTCTGGGCGTAATCGGCAAACGGGCTCAGCGTGACGCACACAATGATGAACACCAGCGTGAAGCCGGCCAGCAGGATGGTGAGGGCAATTTCGTTGGGCGTTTTCTGCCGCGAAGCGCCTTCCACCAAGGCAATCATCTTATCGAGAAACGACTCGCCGGGGGCGGTAGTCACCAGCACCACAATGCGGTCCGACAGCACCGTAGTACCGCCCGTTACGCTGGATTTGTCGCCGCCGGCCTCGCGTATCACCGGTGCCGACTCGCCCGTAATGGCCGACTCGTCGATGGTAGCCAGGCCCTCCACAATCTCCCCATCGGTAGGGATGATTTCGCCGGCTTCGACCACGAAAATCTGGCCTTTTTGCAGCTGCGCCGAGCTGATTTGCTGAAAGCTGCCGTTGTCGAGGCGCAGGCGGGCGGGCGTGTCCTGGCGGGTTTTGCGCAGGGAGTTGGCCTGGGCCTTGCCGCGTGCTTCGGCAATGGCTTCGGCAAAGTTGGCGAACAGCAACGTGAGCAGCAGCACCACAAATACCGTGAAGTTGTAGCCGAAGCTACCCTGGCTCGCATCGGGCCGAAACAGCAGACCCAGCGTGACAACAAGCATCACCACCGTGCCCAGTTCCACGGTAAACATCACCGGGTTGCGGAACATCGTGCGCGGGTCGAGCTTCACGAAGGCTTGCTTAGTAGCCTCCGCTACCAGCGCGGGTTGAAAGAGAGAAGACATATTATTAAGCTGTTAGCTGATAGCTGTTGGCTATTAGCTTTTAATAGAAAAAACAGAAGCTAGTGACAGTTGAGAATTGGGTAGCTTGTCGCTAGAAGGAAAGCTGACAGCTAACAGCCAGCAGCTAATAGCCAATTGAAACGTGCTCGGCCAGTGGCCCCAGCGCCAGGGCCGGGAAGAAGGCCAGGGCGGCGATAATCCAGATGACGAAGAAGACCATCAGGCCGAACGTGGCCGTGTCGAGGCGGAGCGTGCCGGCCGATTCGGGCGTGTACTTCTTGGCGGCCAGCAGGCCAGCAATGGCTACCGGCCCGATGATGGGTAAGTAGCGCGCCAGCAGCAGCACCACGCCGGTGGAGATATTCCACCAGGGCGTGTTGTCGCCCAGCCCCTCGAAACCCGAGCCGTTGTTGGCAGCCGAGGATGTGAATTCGTAGAGCATTTCCGAAAAGCCGTGGTAGCCGGGATTGGCCAGCCAGCCGGCGTAATCTGCGGGGTTGCGGGCGTAGAGGTAGGCCGTGAGGGCCGTGCCGGCCAGAATTAGCAGCGGGTGCAGTAGCGCAATGATGACGGCAATTTTCATCTCGCGGGCTTCCACTTTCTTACCCAGCAGCTCGGGTGTGCGCCCCACCAGCAGCCCCGAGATAAACACGGCCACGATGATGAACACGAAGAAGTTCAGGAAGCCTACCCCTACCCCTCCATAGAAGGAGTTGGTCATCATGCCCAGCAGCGTGTTCATGCCGGAGAGCGGCATCAGCGAGTCGTGCATGGCATTCACGGAGCCGTTGCTGGTGACGGTGGTGCTGATGGCCCATAGCGCCGAGGCCGGCGCACCCAGGCGCATCTCCTTGCCTTCCAGCGCGCCCAGGCGCTGGTCAATGCCCATGGCGGTGAGGGCGGGGTTGCCGTGCATTTCCAGGTAGAGGGTAGGGAGTTGGAGTAGCAGGTAACCCGCTGTCATCACCCCAAACACCATCCAACCCAGGCGCGGGCGGCGTAAGTAGTACCCCAGGGCCAAGGCCATTGCCATCGGAATGAGCAGGATGCCCATGTTTTCCAGGGCGTTGGTGAGGTAGGTAGGGTTTTCGAGGGGGTGGGCCGAGTTGACGCCGAAAAAACCGCCGCCATTCGTACCCAACTGCTTGATGCCGATGAGGGCAGCGGCCGGCCCACGGCTCACCGCCGTGGTATCGCCCTGCACCGTTACGAGGGACATTTTACCTTCCCACGTCATGGGCGTGCCCTGGAATACCAGCACCAGCGCCAGCGCCAACGACAGGGGCAGCAGCACCCGCGTGATGCTCTTCACAAAGTAATTGTAGAAGTTGCCGAGCTTTTCCGTGGTGCCTTCGCGCAGGGCGTTGAACACCACCACGCACGCCGCCATGCCCGTGCCGGCCGTCACGAATTGCAGAAACATCAGGCAGAACACCTGCGAGAAATACGTCACGCCCGACTCGCCGGAGTAGTGCTGCAAGTTGCAGTTCACCAGAAACGATATGGCCGTATTAAAGGCCTGATCGGCGGGCATTGAGGGATTGTGGTCGGGGTTGAGGGGTAGGCTGCCTTGGGTGGTCAGCACCAGCATCGCCCAGAAAAACCACAGCAGGTTGATGGTGAGCAGCGCCAGCAAATGCTGCTGCCAGCGCATTTCGCGGGTAGGGTCGATGCCGGCCAGACGAAACAGCAGGCGTTCCAGTGGCGCCAGAAAGTCCGACCAGCTTGTATCGCCGCGGTAGATGGTGGCCAGGTAGCGCCCCAGCGGCACCGCCAGCAGCATCGTGGCACCCATTATTAGGAGGATGCCGATAAGTTCGATAGTCATTGTAGTGGGTAGTTGTCAGTTGGTAGTTGTCGGGGTGAGACCTGGCGTGGATGACGCGCAGCTCACAGCCGGCAACTCGCAGCTAGAATTTTTCTGGCTTCAGCAGCACGTAGCTGAGGTAGGCGAAAGTGGCCAGAGAAAGCAGGAGCAGGGCAAGCATCATGGTAGGGTAGCGGTAGAAGTCAAGGCGCACCTTCAGATGCGCTCGAAAAAGGAAATAGAACGGTAGAACAGCCAGAAGCCGGCGCAACCAGTAGCCATAAGGAGCGGCAGAAGCAGGGGAGTAGGCATATGCTTTTTGCGTGTATTGGTGATGCCAACCAGTGAGCAATTCCCAGCCCTACCCCCTTGGGTTATTGGATAAAGTGTGTTTAACTAATTGATAAGCAGTGATAAAAAATAAAATACGCAGATCCTGCTACCCCATAAAGCAGGACACCGGACTAGCGTTTTGCTAGTCCGGTGTGCGAAATGCTAGTGGCTGAACAGAGTTGATTACCGCTAAATGCGTGCGGCCCCGCCGGGTAAGGCGTGGCCGCGAACAGCTGAACGAAATCTTAGAAGCGCCTGGACGGTGTAGAGACGCAAGTATGCGTCTCTACACCGTCCAGGCGCAAGGCAAATTTCTTACAACCCGTATTCCTGCAACTTGCGGTAGAGCGTGGTGTGCGCGATGCCCAGTACCCGCGCCGCCTCGGCCTTGTTGCCGCCCGCTTCCACCATCACGCGCTGGATGTGCTGCTTTTCGGCGTTGCGCAGGCTGCGCGGGTCGTCGGGGGTAGAGGCGTTGGTGGTGGTGGCCAGCTGAATTTCCAGTGGCAGGTCATCCACGGCAAGGGCATGGTTGGGCGGGGTAAGAATGGAGGCGCGCTCCAGCACATTCTTTAGCTCGCGCACGTTGCCCGGCCAGGGGTAGGCTGCCAGCGCCTGCATGGCTTCAGGGCTGATTTCTAAGGGCTGGCGGCGCAGCTTGACCGCAAACTGCCGGGCAAAGTGCGTCACCAGCGCCGGCACGTCGGCGCGGCGGGCACTCAGGGCCGGCACCTGAATCGTGACGACTGACAGGCGGTAGTACAAATCGGGGCGGAAATGACCGTCGGCGGCTTCCTGGCGTAGGTTGCGGTTGGTGGCAGCCACCAGGCGCACGTTCACGCGGGTAGGCTTGCTGTCGCCGAGCTTGGTAAACTCCTGGGTTTCGAGGGCGCGCAGCAGCTTGGCCTGGGCGCCGGCTTCCAGCTCCCCAATCTCATCCAGAAACAGAGTGCCACCGCTGGCTTCTTCCATCTGGCCTTTCTTATCAGTCAGCGCCCCCGTGAAAGCACCTTTCTTATACCCAAACAGCTCCGATTCCAGCAAATCCTTCGGAAAAGCCGAGCAATTGAGCGCTACAAGCGGCTTGCCCCGGCGCCCGCTACCCTGGTGAATGGCCTGGGCAAACAGCTCCTTGCCCGCGCCGGTAGGACCTTCCAGGAGCACGGTAGCATCCGTGAGGGCTACTTGCTGCGCCACGGTTTTGGCCTGCTCCAGGGCTGGCGCGTGCCCAATCATCGAGTCGAAACTGTACTGCGTGCCTACCTTTTTTTCCAGCGTAGCCACGCGGTGTTGCAAGCGCGCTTTGTCGGCAGCGCGGTCTACCACTACCACTAGCTGGTCGTCGGCATCGCCTTTGGTGAGGTAATCAAAAGCGCCTTCCTTCATAGCCCGCACGCCGTCGGCAATGGTGCCGTAGGCGGTCATGAGCACCACCTCGGCCAGGGGCGCCAAGGCGCGGTAGCGGGGTAGCAGGTCGAGGCCGCGACCGTCGGGTAGCTTCACATCCGACAACACTACCAGCACTTCCTCGGCGTGGGCGCGCAGCTCCTCCAGGCCGCGCTTAGCATCGGAGGCTTGGCGCACGGTGTATCCTTCTAGCTCCAAAGTGCGGGCAATGGCCTGGCGCAGCACGGCTTCGTCGTCGATGAGCAGAATGGTTCCGGTAGGCATAGGTAGGGGCGCGTAGCACGCGCCCATTGTTGCTAAGGTTGATTTGAAAAAAACAAGACCGTCATGCTGAGCTTGTCGAGGAATCTCGCGTGCTGATGTGAGATACTATCTGTCGTCAGCACGCGAGATTCCTCGACAAGCTTAGCATGACGGTCTGGCGTCAGCTAATCGACTACAACCGCTCAATCACTATGCTACTTGCCCCACCGCCGCCGTTGCAGATGCCCGTCACGCCGATTTTGCCGCCTTCCTGGTGCAGCACATTCACCAGCGTCGTCACGATGCGGGCGCCGCTGGCGCCCAGCGGGTGGCCTAAGCTTACAGCGCCGCCGTACACGTTTACCTTGGTGCCTTCCAGGTTCAGCAGCTTATTATTTGCCAGCGAAACTACCGAAAACGCCTCGTTAATCTCGTAGAAATCAACCTCCGACGCATCTACGCCGGCGTGCTTCAGCGCTTTCGGAATAGCCAAAGAAGGCGAGGTAGTAAACCACTCCGGCGCCTGCTCGGCATCGGCGAAACCGCGGATGCGGGCCAGGGGCGTTACGCCCAATTCTTCGGCCTTTTCGCGGCTCATGAGTAGCACGGCGGCGGCACCGTCGTTGAGGGTAGAAGCGTTGGCGGCCGTTACGGTGCCGCCGTCTTTCAGGAACGCAGGCTTCAGGCCGGGCAGTTTCGCAAAGTCTACTTTGAGGTATTCCTCATCGTCTTCTACCACCGTGGTCTTGCCTCGGCTGGTGATAGTCACGGGCACAATCTCGTCCTTTTTCTTGCCTTCCTGGGCCGCTTTGGCGCTACGGGTGTACGACTCAATGGCAAACTCATCCTGCTGCTCGCGGGTGAAGCCCATTTCCTTGGCCGTGTTTTCGGCCGCGTTGCCCATCGCGTAGTCGTGGTAGGGGTCCCAGAGGCCGTCGCGCACCAGGCCGTCAATCATCTGGCCATGACCATACTTCGCTCCAAAACGCGCTTTGTCGAGGTAGTACGGCACGTTGCTCATGCTCTCCATGCCACCGGCCAGCACCACGTCGGCCTGACCTAGCATAATGGCCTGCGCCCCGAACATGATAGCTTTGGTGCCCGAAGCGCACACTTTGTTCACAGTGGTGCACTCCACCGTGTCGGGGAGGCCGGCGTTGCGGGCCGCCTGGCGGGCGGGGGCTTGGCCCAAATTGGCCGAAATCACGTTGCCCATAATCACCTGCTGTACTTGATCAGGCGAAACACCGGCTTTATCTAAGGCCCCTTTGAGGGCAATACCGCCCAACTCCGTAGCCGAGAGAGAGGACAGACTACCGCCGAAACTACCAATAGGAGTACGAACAGCGGCTACAATTACTACGTCTTTGATTTGCATAACAAAAGGGTGGGGTGGGATTTGATGTGGTGATTATTGACGTGTTGATTCTTAAATGAGTTGATATGCTAACTAATTAATGTGTCGAAAATTGATTCGTACATCGCCACATCAAGAATCAACCTATCAACAATCACCACGCTGGTTTGTCGGAATCGGGTTTCTTTTCTGCTTTGTGCGGAATCTGCTGCAAATATTGCTGTTCGGCGGCGCCCAACGCGTTCAGGAGCTGTCGTGCTTTGTCGGGGCTGAGGTTCATCTGCTCCAGGCGGGCGCGTTGGGTCTGCAATTGGGATTCGTCGGTGGCCAGGTCGGTGCCGGCTCGCCGGCTAGCTCCCTGACGTGCGGTAGGGCCGGTTTCGTCGTTGCTGAGGCCGCGCACGCTACCCGGTGCGTTGCCCGTGGCTACCTCGCGCCGGGTGCCGCTACCCGGCCGAAAACCGCCCCGCGCCGCGGAGCCGGGCGCTGCATCGGGTTGGTTGGCGTTGGGCTGACCCCGCTGGTCGGCACGGGGCTGGGGTGCATTACGCGGGTCGTCGGGTAGGGTAGGGTCGTTGCGCTGGCCTTGCTGTCCGGTGTCGGCCTGGCGTTGCTGCTGCTGTTGCTCCTGAGATGGGGTAGGCTTTTTGGGAGCCTGGGCAGTAGGCGGCACAGCCGGCGGCGGTATGTCCGGCGACTGCTGCCGACGAGCCAGATAATCGCGGAGCAACTCATAATTATAACGGGCATCCGCATTGGTAGGAGAGGCAAGCAGCGCTTGGCGCAGCAACCTCACTGCCTGAGCATACTCGCCGCGCTGACTGGCCAACAGCGCCAGCTGCTGCTGCGCCACGCTGCGCACGGTGCGGGTAGGGCTGTCTAGCAGTTGGCCGTAGTAAGCGCGCGCCAGCGCCGACTGGCCGGCCCGCAGGCAAGAATGCGCCAGGTTCAGGATGATGGCATCTTCCGTAGCGCCATACTGCACCACGGCCGCCTGGTAGGCGCGCGCCGCCGCCGCAAAATCCTGCCGGGCGTAGGCTGCTTGCGCCTCCTGCACGGCCACGTTGCGATGATGAATGCGAGTGAGTTGATCTAGCCCACCGGCTCCACTGAGCAACAAAACCAGCAACAGAGCAAAGATTTTCACGGACGAATTATTTTCACAGTCAGCAAGATATCAACCCCCAAAAGCAATAGCGCCAGGGCCAGAGGGTAGCGGTAGCGGTTGTCAGCCACCGACACGGTACGTACCTGCTCGGCCTGGCCTTCCACCCGGTTTAGGGCATTCACGAGCAGCGGAAACTCGTTGCGCTGATCTGTCAACTCAAAATACTGCCCGCCGGTTTGTTCGGCCAAGCGGCGCAGCGTCTTCGGCTCTAGGCGCGTAATAGCGTCGCGGCCGTTGGCGTCGCGCACGTAGCCACCTTTGCGGGGGATGCGGCTGCCTTCGGGCGTACCTACCCCTACTGTAAACAGTCGGGCGCCCGAGCGGGTCAGCTGGCGCACCGTGGGCTCCAGGTTTTCCCCGAAATCCTCGCCGTCGCTCACCAGCACCAACGCCGTGGCCCGGGGCGGGCTTCCCGCGGGCTGGGGCGTGGCACTTAGCCGGGCCAGCACCAAGTCCAACGCCGGCGCCAGATCCGTAGTGCCAGCAGGCAGCAAATTCGTCTGGATGGTATTCACAAACAGCTGCAACGCGCTCTGGTCATACGTCAGCGGACACTGCACGTAAGCATCAGCCGCAAATACCACCAACCCAATACGGTCAGCTTGAAACCGGTTGATCAATTCGCTCAGCTCGGCCCGCGCCTTTAGCAGGCGGGTAGGCGACACGTCGGGCGCATCCATGGAGCGCGACACATCGAGTAACAGCCATACATCTTTGCCGGCCGTGCGTACGGGCTGCTGGGTGATTCCATAAGCTGGACCTAGCAGCGCCACCAGCAGCAAGCTGAAATAGGTGAGGCGCAGCACCAGCTTCCACGCCAGCCGCCAACCGCGCTGTTGGAGCGGGGCGGCTAGGCGCCACGTACGCACGGCGTAGCCCATGTATAAAAAAAGAAAGACCAGCAGCGCCGTCAGTTCGGGCCAGCCAAGAGGGTAAGCCCAATTCATTGAATTTTGCCCAAGCCGTTGGGTCTCATTTGATAAGGGGTTGCCCTCACGTTACTCATACTGGCAAATATAGCTCTTGCTAGGTAGCACGGCTTTTCCGACAACGCCGCCGCGAGGAAGATATTTTTTGAAAATGCTTGATTTCTCCATTCCAGTCGTATATTTGCGCACCAATCAGACGGAATAGCCGTCTTCTGGAGAGATGGGTGAGTGGCTGAAACCAGTAGTTTGCTAAACTGCCGTAGCTCTAAAGGCTACCGGGGGTTCGAATCCCCCTCTCTCCGCTGTTTGTAGTTAAGAATTATGAATTAATAATTAAAAATCATCTGGTATACCAGAGCCGATTTTAATTGCTAATTATTAATTCATAATTCTTAATTGTTTTTCGGGGTGTAGCGTAGCCCGGTATCGCGCCTGCTTTGGGAGCAGGAGGCCGCAGGTTCGAATCCTGCCACCCCGACCCGTGCTGAAGCCGGCCGTCCGCCTAGCCGGACGGCCGGCTTTTTGTTTTTGGTCCCGTAGCTCAGCTGGATAGAGCAGCTGCCTTCTAAGCAGCCGGTCATGTGTTCGAATCACATCGGGGTCACGGCAGAACGAAAAAGGCCCTTAGCGCACTGCTAAGGGCCTTTTCTATAAAAAATATGCTATAAGAGTTCTGTTAGAACTGATACACCAGTGCATTAATATTCATGCCGGCTCCTACGGAAGCAAACAATACCACGTCACCCGCGTCGATGCGGTGACCGGGTAGCTGGCCTTTTTGCAGTAGATCGAGCAGGGTAGGGACGGTGGCAACTGAGCTATTTCCCAACCAACTGATGGTCATGGGCATCAGCTCCTGGTTGGTGCATTCTTCCCCATAGAGCTTGAAGAGGCGCTGCAAAATGGCCACATCCATCTTCTCATTGGCTTGGTGAATGAGCACCTTGCGCACTTGATTAAGATGTACGTTGGCTTTCTGTAGTGCCGTTTGAATAACCAACGGCACGTGTTGCAACGCAAACTCGTAGAGCCGGCGGCCGTTCATTTTCATATAACGGTCTGGGTCGTTGGCTCTTTCCGGGTTATAAGATTTGCCCATTTGTAAGAGGCTGGCATACTCGTGGGCGTGCGTTTGGGTGTGGTGGGACAGAATGCCAATGCCTTCCTGCTCGGTGGCTTCCAGAATAACCGCCCCGCTACCATCGCTAAACAGCATAGTGTCCCGGTCGTGTGGGTCAACGATGCGGGAAAGGGTTTCGGTGCCGATAACAAGGCAGCGCCGGGCGTCGCCGGAGCGAATGTAGTAGCTGGCTTGCACCAAGGCCTCCAGCCAGCCGGGGCAGCCAAAGGCCATATCGTAGGCCACGCAATCGGGGTTGCGGATGGCCAGCCGGGCCTTGATGCGCGAAGCCAGCGACGGCACCATATCCACGCGGTTGCTGCCCGATACTACGTCACCAAAATTGTGCGCAACGATGATATAGTCAAGCGTTTCCGGATCAATGCCGGAGCTGGTAAGGGCTTCTCGTGCGGATAGAAAGCCCAGGTCCGACGCCGTGTGGTCGGAGTGGGCGTAGCGCCGGGCTTGAATGCCGGTAATGGCGCTGAATTTTTCCAGAATGGTAGCTGGGGCCTGTTGTATTTCGGCGCCTTCGGCCGAAAAAAAACGAGTTGCTAGGAAGTCCTGGTTGTCAACGACCGTGTCCGGGATATAGCTGCCCGTAGCTGCAATGATGGATCGGATCATTGAGATAGGAGGGATGTGATGACCGCCAAGGGTAGGCAGTGTATTGCTTGAAAACCCATAGATACCACTTATTGTTGAGCCCCTAATCGGATTTACTATTATTTCTTGCGAAAACAGGCAGTGTAACGCCTTGCGGCTGAAAATGTGCTATGGTATCTAGAGGCCAAACCACACGGCGGTAGGGACCTGCGTTTGGCAAAACAGCGTGACCAAAACAAAAGCAGTATTCGCTAAGAAAACTGCTGGTAGTGGTACGTATCCGAGGACTGCCTACCCTTTCTCATCACGATTTACGTCCGCCCATGTCCTCCCAATTTCTCTTCGCTACTGGCATCGAAAACAGCAACCCCACTATCCAAAACGGAAAAGAGCGGGTAGATGAGCTGGAAAAATGCGGCCACTACAAGCACTGGCGCACCGATTTTGACCTGGTGCAAGAGCTGGGTATTTCGTTTCTGCGCTATGGGCCGCCCATTCATACCACGTTTCTAGGGCCGGGCAAGTACGATTGGTCGTTTGCGGATGAAACGTTTGGAGAGTTGCGGCGGCGCGACATTGTGCCCATCGTAGACCTATGCCACTTCGGTGTGCCCGACTGGGTAGGAAATTTTCAGAACGGCGATTTTCCTGCCCTCTTCGCGCAATATGCGCGGGCGTTTTCCGAGCGTTTTCCGTGGGTACAGCTCTATACGCCGGTCAATGAAATGTATATCTGCGCCGAGTTTTCGGCCCTCTATGGCTGGTGGAACGAGCAACTGGCCAGCGACCAGGCTTTCGTGAGGGCTCTCAAATACATCGTAAAAGCCAACGTGTTGGCCATGCAGGCCATCCTAGAGGTGCGCCCAGATGCGCTGTTTATCCAGAGCGAGTCGTCGGAGTATTTCCACGCCGAGAACCCCGCGGCCATCAAGCCTGCTGAGCTGCTGAACGCCAAGCGGTTTCTGTCGCTGGACCTGAACTACGGGCGACGGGTAGACTCCGAGATGTATGAGTATCTGCTGGATAATGGCATGACGCGCGAGGAATACCACTTCTTCTTGAAGAGCAACCTCAAGCACCATTGCATTATGGGCAACGACTACTACAAGACCAACGAGCATCGCGTGCGTGCCGATGGCAGCACCACCGCGTCGGGCGAGATATTTGGCTACCACGTCATCACCCAACAGTACCACGACCGGTACCGCCTCCCTGTAATGCACACCGAAACCAACCTCTGGCAAGGCCCCAACGGCGACGAGGCCGTGCAGTGGCTCTGGAAGGAGTGGGCCAACGTGCTACGCGTGCGCAACGACGGCGTGCCCATTGTGGGCTTCACCTGGTACTCGCTCACCGACCAAGTAGACTGGGATACGGCCCTGCGCGAAAACAACGGCCATGTGAACCCTCTGGGCCTCTACGACCTCGACCGCAACATCCGGCCGGTAGGGGAGGCCTACAAGCAGCTCATCCACGATTGGCGCCAAGTACTACCCGCTCAGAGTGTGTGCTTGCAGGTGCCCATCATCCTACCCAGCGAAAGCGACGAGCAGTGGGCGCACAAAAAGAAAACGCAGGCTAAACAGGCGCAACGCGATAAATCGACCGCGCCGGCCAACACACCTTCCCCGGAGCCGTAGTACTGTCGAGTTTCCCCTCCCGATTCTTTTCAGAGTACGAACCAAGTAGAGCATGCGATTTGAAAATAAAGTAGCGCTGGTAACCGGCGGTGATAGTGGCATTGGCTTAGCCGTGGCCAAGCGCTTGGCCTCAGAAGGTGCCCGCCTGATGTTGGTAGGCCTTGATAATGAAAAACTGAAAGCGGCGGCGCAAACGGTGAAAGACGCCGGCGCCCCCGACGTGCGGACCAGCGTATGCGACGTGGCTAAGGAAAAGAAGGTGGAAGCCACCGTGGCTAGTACGCTGAAGCATTTCGGGCAACTGGATATTATCATCAACAACGCTGGCCTGATGGACTTTAAGCCCCTAGAAGAACTCACCGGCGACGACTGGATGCGCGTGCTGAGCGTGGATTTACTTGGCACATTCTACTTCACCAAGCAGGCGTTTTTACACATGCCCAAGGGCGGCACCATTGTCAATGTATCCAGCATTCACGCCATAGAGACCAGCCCGCTGGTAGCGCCCTACGCAGCGGCTAAGGCGGCAGTGCTGTCGCTCACGCGCTCCTCGGCATTGGAAGGACAGCCTAAGAACATCCGGGTGAACTCCGTGCTGCCAGGCGCTATCGACACACCCATGCTCTGGGACAATCCCAACATCAAAAGTGGGGTAGAAAAGATTGACCCCACCAACGTGGGCAAGCCCGAAGACGTAGCTGCCGCCATTGCCTACCTCGCCTCCGACGACTCTACGTTTATACAAGGCGCCCTGCTTCGCGTAGACGGCGGCCGCCTGGCCCAGCTGTAAGAGCCAAGACGAGTAACCGTTGTGAGACGGCCACCATGCAAAAGCCCGCTGCTACCTGATGTAGCAGCGGGCTTTTGTATAAGCTTAGTGAAATGAAAATCAGAAAATGGAGGCAAAGCCCTGGCAGGCACTCACCCAGGCATAGCCGTAGGAGCGAGACTCCTCCTGTGCCTGCAACGCCTGCTGTTTTCGTAGTCGTTCTGCTTTGTGGAACTGGTGCACTGTGGTGAGCAGCGACGAGCGTTGCCATTTCAGTGACAGAAGACGCCGAACCTTCGTGGGCCGACCAGCAAGCGCGAGTAGAGTAGCCATGGCAGTTGGAGTTTGGTGAGAAGCTTAATATATCGATATACTTTTATAATTACAAGTTGAGCCGTGCGTTCTTACCCGTTGCCAGCCCCAGATAGCAGCTCCCTACCCAGAAAAAACAGCTGATTGGCGGCCACAGTAACCCCCGATTTAACAGCAACGCTTACGGGCTGTAAACCGGACTAAAACTGGCAAAAACCGGATAAAATCGGTATCTTTGTCTATTAAACTTTGCGCTGAAACAACAAGCGACACATGAGCGAAACCACCGAAAATAAAGTCCCCGTGGAGTATACCGCGGATAGCATTCAGGTACTCGAAGGACTCGAAGCCGTGCGCAAGCGCCCGGCCATGTACATTGGCGATATTGGTGTGAAAGGCCTCCACCACTTGGTGTGGGAAGTAGTAGATAACTCCATTGATGAAGCCCTGGCCGGTTATTGCGACCGGATTGAGGTGACCATCAACGAAAACAATTCCATCACCGTCCGCGACAACGGCCGCGGCATTCCCGTCGACTTTCACCAGAAAGAAGGCCGCTCGGCCTTGGAAGTGGTGATGACCGTGCTGCACGCCGGTGGCAAGTTCGACAAGGACAGCTACAAGGTATCGGGCGGTTTGCATGGGGTAGGCGTGAGCTGCGTGAACGCGCTTAGCCAGGACCTGAAAGTGACCGTGCGCCGCAAAGGCAAAATGTACGAGCAGGAATACAAAATTGGCTTCCCGCAGTATCCTGTTAGAGAAATCGGCGAAACCGAAGAGCATGGTACGCAGGTTGACTTCCTGCCCGACAACACCATCTTCACGGAGTCGGTGTATAAGTATGAAACCATTGCCGGACGTTTGCGCGAGTTGGCCTACCTCAACAAAGGTATTCGCATTGTACTCACAGACCGCCGCGAGCAGCAGGAAGATGGCAGCTACCTGGGCGAGGAGTTCTTCTCGCACGGTGGCCTGTCGGAGTTTGTACAGTACCTCGACAATGGTCGTACGGTGCTCATGCCCCGCCCCATTCACGTGGAGAGCGAGAAGGGTGGCACCCCGGTAGAAGTAGCGTTGCAGTACAACGATTCCTACCAGGAGCACATCTTCAGCTACGTCAACAACATCAACACCCACGAGGGCGGCACGCACGTGGCTGGCTTCCGGGCGGCTCTTACCCGCACGCTTAAGGCCTACGCCGATAAGTCGGGTATGCTGGAGAAGGCCAAGGTTGAGATTCAGGGCGACGACTTCCGTGAGGGCCTCACGGCCGTTATTTCCGTGAAAGTGCAGGAGCCGCAGTTTGAGGGCCAAACCAAAACCAAGCTTGGTAATTCCGACGTGAGCGGCGCCGTGAATACGGTAGTGGGCGAAATCCTGAACCAGTTCTTGGAAGAAAACCCCAAGGAAGCCCGCATCATCATCGAGAAGGTAATTTTGGCGGCTAAGGCGCGTATTGCGGCCCGTAAGGCGCGCGAAATGGTGCAGCGCAAAACCGTGCTGGGCTCTACAGCTCTACCCGGCAAGCTGGCCGACTGCTCCGAGACGGACCCTGCTATCTGTGAATTGTATCTGGTGGAAGGTGACTCGGCTGGCGGTACCGCCAAGCAGGGCCGTAACCGGGGCTTCCAGGCCATTTTGCCGCTCCGTGGTAAAATCCTGAACGTAGAGAAGGCGCAGGAGCACCACATCTACGAAAACCAGGAAATTCGGAACATGATTACGGCCCTGGGCGTGAGCATGGAGAAGAAGGTGAGTGAAGACGATGGCACCACCAATAGCTCCCTGAACATCGACAAGCTGCGCTACCACAAGGTCATCATCATGACCGACGCCGACATCGACGGCTCGCACATCCGCACGCTGATTCTGACGTTCTTCTTCCGCTACATGCGCGAGCTGGTGGACCGGGGCTATATCTACATTGCCCTACCCCCGCTCTACCTCGTGAAAAAAGGTAAGGAGGAGCGCTACTGCTGGACCGAACAAGAGCGCATGGATGCCCAAGAAGAAATGGGCAAAGGCAAGCCCGAATCGGTGAACGTGCAGCGCTACAAGGGCTTGGGCGAGATGAACGCCGAGCAGCTGTGGGAAACCACTATGCAGCCCGAAACCCGCTCTCTGAAGCAGGTAACGGTAGAATCGGCGGCCGAGGCCGACCACCTGTTCTCCATGCTGATGGGCGACGAGGTAGGACCCCGCCGCGAGTTTATCGAGAAAAACGCCAAGTACGCCAAATTGGACGTATAGTGATTCGAAAAAGCCCGCCGATCAGCGGGCTTTTTCTTTGCATCTATCTACCGCGCTTTCGTATGATTTATTGTGATTGGCACAACAGAAGCTGGTAATACAGCGTGTATCTTGCCAATTCTCTTTCCGTAGCCCGCCCTATTTACTTTATGAAGCTTTTTAAATCTTCCGACCTCATCCGCAAGAGCAAGTACATCAGCCGCGACCTGAGCTGGATGCGCTTCAATTACCGCGTGCTCGACCAGGCGAAGGACACGGCGCGCACGCTGTTCGACCGCCTGAAATTCCTGGCCATCACTTCCAGCAACCTCGACGAATTTTTCATGATTCGGGTAGGGTCACTGTACAACTACCTCGACTACGGCAAGGAGCGCATCGACTACTCTGGCCTGCGCGAGCTGCCCTTCCGGCGCAAGCTGCTGGACTTTGCCCACCGCTTCGTAAACGACCAGTCGCTCACGTTTTTGAATGAGCTGAAGCCCTTGTTCGAGAAGAATGGCTTTAACATTCTGAAAATGGAGGACCTGACGGAAACCGAGTTGAAAAAGGCCGACGGCTATTTCAAAAACACGGTGTTTCCGCTGCTCACGCCCATGGTATACGATTCCTACCACGGCTTCCCGATGATGATGAACCAGATGCTCATTTTCGGGGTAGTGACGCGGGCGGGTAGCGGCAGCCTGGGCGACGGCGACCTGGAAAAAGGGCAGGAGCGCCTCACCTTTGTGCAGATTCCGCAGAACCTGGCGCGCTTCTTCGAGTTGTCTCGCAAGGATAAGGTGCTGTTTGTGCCCATTGAGGAGATTGTGCGGGCCAACCTACCCAAGCTGTTCCGCAACGTAGACATTCTGGCGGCCAACCTGTTCCGCATCACCCGCAATGGCGATTTCACGCTGGAAGAGTCAGACGACATTGACGTGGACTTCATCAAGGAAATTCAGTCGGGACTGAAGACACGCAAGAAGGGTAGGGTAGTGCGTCTGGAAATCGAGCAAAACGCCTCGCCGATACTGCTAAACGTGCTGAAGGAACGGTGGAAGATTGATAACGGCAACGTGTTTGTTATAAACTCATTGATGGATATGAAAGGCTTATTTCAGATTCTGAAGCACCCCAACTTCCGGGGAAAGGGAGCCCGTATGCCCTCGGCCGTGCCCCCGCTCAGCCTACCCGAAGGTGCCGAGGAAAACCTGTTTGAGTACCTCAAGCACTACGACGTGCTGCTGCACCACCCCTACAACAGCATCGAGCCCATGGTGCGGCTGTTGGAGCAGGCCGCCGAAGACCCGTATGTGCTGGGTATCAAGCAAACCATCTACCGCTTGGCCGAGGACTCGCGCGTGTCGGCGGCACTGCTGAAGGCGGCCGAGAACGGCAAGCACGTGTCGGTGCTGTTTGAGGTGAAGGCGCGCTTCGATGAGGAACGCAACATCCGCGAGGGCGCCAAGCTGGAAAAGGCTGGCTGCTTCGTAATTTATGGGGTAGGGAAGTACAAGACCCACACCAAGATGTTGCAGATCATCCGCAAGGAAGGCGAGAAGGTCACGCGCTACGTGCACATCGGATCGGGTAACTACAACGAGCAAACCTCGCGCCTCTACACCGACGTGAGCATGCTGACGACCAACGACGTGTACGGCCACGACGTGTCGGAATTCTTCAATGTCATCACCGGTCACTCCCAACCCGACGATTACGAGTACCTCATCACGGCGCCCAAAGACATGCGCCAGCAGCTCATCCACCTCATTCGGGAGGAAGTGAAGAATGCCAAAAAGGGCCTGCCCAGCGGCATTGTGATGAAAATGAACTCCTTGGAGGACAAAGAGATAATAGATGAGTTCTACAAAGCCAGCAAGGCCGGTGTGCCTATCCGGTTTGTGGTGCGCGGCATTTGCTGCCTGCGGCCGGGTAGGGTAGGGCTAAGTGAGAACATCGAGGTGCGCAGCATTGTGGGCGATTACCTGGAGCACTCGCGCCTGTTTTACTTCCACCAAGCCGGGCAACCGAAAGTATACGCCGGCTCGGCCGATATCATGGTGCGCTCCTTCGACCGGCGCATTGAGGCACTGTTCCTGATTGTGAATCCGCAGCTCAAGCGCGAGGCCATCAGCATCCTGATGATGAACCTATTGGACAACCAGAATTCCTACCTCATGCGCGAAGACGGCGCCTACGTGCGCCTCAAACCGGGCGCTGATGAGGCGGCTATCGACATTCACCGGGCCTTCTACGTGCCTGATGCGGAGCTGTTGGCCAATGCCACGCCTGAAGGCCTCCTGGAACTACTGGACAAGCAACGCCGCCACACCGAGTCGGTGATGGCTACCGCCCAGCAGGCCGCCGTAGCCGGCACCGCCCCCGAAGTGCCCGCCGACGAGCTGCTCGACCCGCTGGCCGTGGCCGCCCTGGGCGAAGAAGAATGCGACGAATCGGAAGAAATGCTGGAAACGCCGAACCATCATTTAGGGCCGAGCAAGGACTAAAAGGTGAAGTTGTGAGTTTGTGAATTTGTAAATGCAAAAGCGTCTGTCATCCTGAGC
>NZ_JAHWGL010000222.1 GCF_019334315.1 Hymenobacter profundi | reverse complement strand
GCGGACAGCTTCAGTTCCTGGCGGGCGTATTGGCGGTCGGCAGCGCTTAGCTGGCTTTCAATGACATCGAGCACCAGCATATCGCGTGCGCGCATTCCTTCCGGCTGGGCGGCAAGTAGGGCACGCTGGCGCTTCAGTGTGGCATCGTCGGCGGTAGGTGCGTGCAGGAGCAGTACGCGCTTTTTCCAGCGGTTGGCTTTCAGGGTAGCAGAGAGTGAAGCGGGGGGCGCGGCGCTCAGCAACACGGTCAGCAGCAGACCAATGCCACCCAACATGCCCAAACGACAAAAAGTAGTATGCATGGCTACTCCTACGCAAACCAACACCAACGGGATAAGCGCGGCCCCTACCCGGCCACCCGCAGCAGCCACCGTTTCAGTAGCGGCTGCCGGGCCACGGCAAAGCCTACGTTCATCAGCCAGGGCCGCGGGGCTACCAGGCGCATCAGGCGGTAGCTGCGCGCCAGCTTGCTGGTGATCTGGCGGGCTACCTGGTGCTCGATGTCATTGAAAGCCAGCTAAGCGCTGCCGACCGCCAATACGCCCGCCAGGAACTGAAGCTGTCCGC
>NZ_JAHWGL010000221.1 GCF_019334315.1 Hymenobacter profundi | reverse complement strand
TCTTCCAGGATGCGGCCACGCGGGCGGCCGTGTGGGCGGCCCAGGGAGAAACGCCACCGGCCGAAGTACTAGCTCTAGGTCGCCAGGTGCGGGCCGAGGAACAAGCGAAGGTGGAAGACCAGGTAGCGCAGCTCTTGAAAGCGCCCATGCGGAAGGTGAGTGACCTAACCGAGCAGTTGCGTCGTCTGCCGGGCTACGACTACCAGCAGGACCCGGACACCAAACGCAGCCAGCTCCGCCACCTCGAGACCGGAAGCCGGTTTGCGCTGGGCGAACTGAAGCCAGGGGGAGTACCACTGAAGCAAGCGTATGAGCAGGCCGTGCAACGCACCCAGCAGCGAGACCTAGTCCGAAGTAGAGAGCAAAGCCGAGATGGTGGAATGAGCATTTGAAAAGAAGTTAGTCTGCGAACGGCGCGACCGTGGTTACGAAGTGGCAACAGGAATTGCATTCCTGTTGCCTACTTCGTAAGAGTTAAGAGCGGTTTTTTGAAGTGTTCTGATAATCAGTTAGTTATGAAGGTTGGAGTTTTAACTTCTAAAACATCTGTTTTAGAAGTTAAAACTCTCACCAAAAAAATAATTG
>NZ_JAHWGL010000220.1 GCF_019334315.1 Hymenobacter profundi | reverse complement strand
TCCGGCTTATAAAACCTTTCCCTATGCTTATAAAACCTTTCCTTTAGACTTATAAAACCTTTCCTTTCGCTTATAAAACCTTTCCTAATTGTCCTTGGGGAACCTGACGCTCAAGGGGTTACAAGCCCTACAAATAAGACAAATAACTAACAAAGTTCACAAGATTGTGTTGGGGTCAAAAAAGAAGCTTTTAGGGTGTTCTAGGGTACTGGAACGGAAAGGACGAGAAACAAAAAACAACAAGAATGAGGGCTCACCGCCACACGCAAGACGTGATTGCACTTTTACAAGAAAAAACTGTCTTATGTTTATTATAGGGGTCTGATTCCCTTCCTTGCTCTCTCCTTAGCCTGGTGACAGTAGGCTCTGCTGGAACCATTGGCTTTGATTAAGCGCCGAATCGACTGCCGAAAGGAAAGGTTTTATAAGTCTGTCTCAATCAGTAGATCCAGCCCCGGTGGAAAGGCCCCCGATACTCCCTAACGAATCTTTTACCATCTCTTCTCTAATCTAAAGGAAAGGTTTTATAAGCCGGATGAGAGGCTTTGACCAGCTATTCACCAGCTAAAAGAAAGGTTTTATAAGCCTGGAA
>NZ_JAHWGL010000021.1 GCF_019334315.1 Hymenobacter profundi | reverse complement strand
GGGGATACAGCGGGGGAGGTAGGGGGTAGGAGGGTGTGGGGGTAGCAGACAATAAGATGTCTGTCATCCTGAGTGCAGCGAAGGACCTTATCACGTTAGAACGAGTCGTTGTTACACTTGTCGTTCTATCGTGATAAGGTCCTTCGCTGCACTCAGGATGACATACTTCCTACCCTTACACTCTCTTGCCCTCCTATTCTTATTCCTCTCCCACCAGCCGCGTTTCCAGCGGCGCGAGCGTCACCAAGCCTTGCTTATACAAGCTGCCTAAGGCCTTCTTGAATATCTTTTTGCTCATGCCCAGGCGGCGGTAGATGTCGTCTGGTTCGCTTTTGTCACCGAGGGGAATAGAACCGGTTTTGCGTAGGGCGGCCAGTAGGTCGTCGGCGGCGGCTAGGGCTTCATCGTAGCCGGGGCGCTGGATGGTGAGGTCGAGCTTGCCGTCGGGGCGCACTTGGCGCACGTAGCCGGTGTGCACGTCGCCGAGGCGCAGGGGCTTGAATACCTCGTTGTGGTAGAGCAGGCCCTGGTGCGTGCCGTCCACAATGGCCTTGTAGCCCAGGTCGGTTTCGTCGGCGATGAGCAGCTCGGCGGTGTCGCCGGCTTTGCCGGGGTAGGGCTGGTCGCTGAGGAACCACTCCCACTTGGCCGAGGCCACAATGCGGTCGGTGGTTTCATCGAGGTAGACGAACACCGTGGCCCGGTCGCCGGGGCGCAGGGTGCGGCGCAGGTTGCTGTGCGGAATCAGCAGGTCTTTCTCCAAGCCCCAATCCAGGAAAGCGCCCACCGCCGACACGTCACGGACGGTGAGGGTAGCAAACTGCCCGACCAGCGCGTAGGGTTCTAAGTTGGTGGCAATCAGGCGGTCCTCGGAGTCGCGGTACACAAATACGCGCACCGTGTCGCCTACCCTGGTGCCGGTTGGTATGTACTTGGCGGGTAGCAGAATGTCGCCATCGTCAGAAATCAGGTACATGCCGAAATCAACTTCGCGGGCTACTTCGAGTTCGTTATAATCACCTAAAAGCATGTAGTCAAGTAAGAATTAGAAATGAAGAATTAAAAAGGCAGAAGGCCTTTTCGAGGGCAGACTTACGCTGGTTGAACAGGTACAAGCGTGTGGTGTCCTACCGTGTTTTGAGCGTCGGTGTCAGACTTTGGGAAGCAGGCCATCCTAGAGCGTTCTATTCCAAATAACCCCGACGCTAGCAGACAAAGGTCAATTCTTAATTCTTAATTCTCAATTTTTAATTAAAAGCCTACTGATACGTAGTGATGCTGGGCTGGCCGATGCTGAAATCGTTGAAGCCGTAGTAGGAGCGCGAGGATTGGAAAATCCGGAACCCGTCGCCGCTGGCTTGGCCGCGGGGGTAGTAGCCCAAGAAGAACTGGAACGTGCGCAGGACCGTGTATTCGTTGCGGAAGCGCAGACCCAGGCCGAACCCCATGTAGGGTTTATCGGCAAACGGGATGGTCTGGCCCCCGCCGGAAAGCCAGGCGGCATCTGCAAAGGCCACTGCCGCTACCCGGAAGCCCAGGAATGAAAGGGGCGTAAACACGTTGGCTTCGTAGTTCAGAATAAAGCGGCTTTGCCCACGTAGGGTTTGGTTGGAGTTGAAGCCCCGCAGACCCCGACTACCATCAATAACCAAGGGGGCTTCTTCGGCTAACCGATTGAATCCTAAAGTGGAGCGGTTCCAGAAAAAGTGGCGCCACTGGAAGTTGCCGGTGCGATAGAGCGGCGTGAAATACAGCAGCTCGGTGTTGAGCTGGCCTTGCTGCCAGTTGTTTTGGGGGCGGAGCAGGTAGCTACTGAACTCGGCATTGAGGTAGAGGTAGCCCCGCAGCGGACTATAGCCCGCATACGCCGCCCGAATGCCGTAATAGTGGCGGTTCTGCTTGGCGTTCAGCTCATAGCCCGTCGTGAAGCTGTAGATAGAACCCGTGGGAATGTCCTCGGTGCGGCCAAACCCAAACAGGTATTTGTCTTTATAATAACGGCGCACGGTGTAGCCCAGTGTGCCGTAGAGCAGGGTGTTGGTGCGGTACTCGGGGTAGGGCGACTTGATAATGCGGGTGTTGATGGCCCGCGCCGCCACTACTAGGCGGCCGGGGTTGTCGTAGCCCAAATCGTAGCTGGGCAGGTGCAGGGAGCGGCCTACCCAGATATCCTGCCGGTAGAAGCGCAGCGCCCGGTACAGCGTATCGGGGTAACGGGTGGCGTCTACGTTATAGTGGTCGATGTTGAGGGCGTAGGCATAGCGCGTGTTCACGGAGTAGAAGCTCCGGTTCAGGCTGAAACTCTGCTCTTTGTTGCGGTACTCGTCGCGCACGCGCACCTGGCCGTACAGGAAGTCGCGGAACGGCACCAGGTAACTGCCCTTGTACGACCAGCTCTGGGGCGTGCTGCGGCCGTACTGGTAGGAGTTGCGAAACTGGTGGCCCATGCCCAGAAAGTTGATGTCGCGCAGGTCGACAACCGCCGCGTCCACGTCGCGCAGCTGAAAGCCCCCGCTGATGCTGAACACGTCTTTGGTAACGACCTCAATATCCACGCTGTCGGCCGAAGTGGTGGCCTCATTCACGAACACGCGAGCGTCCAGAATCTCCGAGGTCTGGCGCAGCAGACGTTCCGATTCGGCCAGATCCAACGGGTCTAGCTCCTGGCCGGGCCGAAACAGCAGCACCTGCCGTACCCGCGAGCGGGCCGTTTTGATGTGGAAGCTGTTGCCGGCCTTCTCCAGAAAGTTGCGCGGCGTGCGGTTTACGTCGTTGATGTTATAGCCAAAGGCATCCAGCGACGTGATGTTGATGTTGCGCACAATCTTGAAGTTGTGCCTGGCAAACTGCCGGTCTACCAGTTGGGCATCGAGGCCCGCCTTGTCTTCGCGGGGCGGTGTGAAGCGAAATAGCAGAGCTGCCGCCTTGCCGGCAATGGTTTTGCGCTTGGTATATGCCTTTAGGCCATTGAGCAGGCGCTCCTCATCAAAACCCCGCCGCAACGAGTCGGGCTGCGCTATTTCGGTGGTGTCGGGCGGGAGCACCCGCACCGGCTGTTGCGCCCGCGCGGGCATTGCCCACCACAGCCAGCATCCTACCACCAGCGCAAAGCGCCAGGGCAATGACAAGCTGAAAAAGGCAACGCAGAAACGCATAGAAGAAGAGAGCAGCCGGGTGGCAACTGGCAAGTTACGAGGATTGCGCACGGTGTGGATTAGCACAGCGGCCGCGTAACGGCGGTCCGCCCCCACTAATTGCGCGCTACGTGCAACGGCCCGCCCACATTTTAAATTCAGACCGTCATGCTTCGACCAGCGGACGCCAGATGGAGCATGACGGTCAACGACGCACGCGGATTCCTCTACCAGCTCGGAATGACGGTCTACTTAGCACAAAATAGAAGTCTGTGTTACGAAACTATTTCTAAAAAAATTAGCTTAGCTATTATCTGGTTTATTGCAAATGAATCAATACTTTTGAGCCGAAAGGCAGACTTTTACATGAACGAGCGAATCCAGGAAAAACTAAGCATCTTGGCAGATGCGGCGAAGTACGATGTATCGTGCTCTAGCAGCGGTGGCAAGCGCAAAAACGTGGACAAAGGCCTGGGCAATGCCGAGGGCATGGGCATCTGCCACTCGTTCACGGAGGACGGCCGCTGCGTGTCGCTGCTCAAGATTCTACTTACCAACCACTGCATTTTCGATTGCGCCTACTGCGTGTCGCGCAAGAGCAACGACGTGAAGCGTGCCGCTTTTACGGTGGACGAGGTGGTAGACCTGACCATGAACTTCTACCGCCGCAACTACATCGAAGGCCTGTTTCTGAGTAGCGGCATTTTCTCCTCGCCCGACTATACTATGGAGCGCCTAGTGCGCATCATCAAGAAGCTGCGCACCGAGCATAAATTCAACGGGTATATTCACGTGAAGGCCATTCCGGGGGCCTCGGAGGAGCTGATTCAGGAGGCGGGCCTGTATGCCGACCGCCTCAGCGTGAACATCGAGCTGCCCTCGGAGATGAGCTTGCAGAACCTGGCGCCGGAGAAAAATTATCAGGAAATCCTGACGCCGATGGCTCAGATTCGGGATGGTATCGTGCAGAATAAGGAGGAAAAGGCCCTGTTCAAGAAAGTGCCGCAGTTTGCCTCGGCCGGCCAGAGTACCCAGCTCATTGTGGGCGCTTCGGCGGAGAACGACCACCAGATCATTCAGCTCACCGACTCGCTCTACAAGGGCTACGGGCTGAAGCGCGTGTACTACTCCGGCTACATCCCCATCACCGACGATGCCCGCCTACCCCAGCTCACGCAGCCGCCCGTCATTCGGGAGCACCGCCTCTACCAAACCGACTGGCTGCTACGCTTCTACGGTTTCCAGGCCGACGAAATCCTGGACCCAGAGCATCCCTACCTCGACCTTGAAATAGACCCCAAGCTGGCCTGGGCGCTGCGCAACCGCCACATGTTCCCGGTGGACGTGAATACGGCTGACTACCAACTGATTCTGCGTGTGCCCGGCATTGGGGCCAAGTCGGCCAAGCGCATTGTGGCGGCGCGGCGCTTCACCTCCCTTTCCCTCGACAACCTGCACAAGTTTGGGGTAGTGCTGAAGCGGGCCAAGTACTTCATCACCTGCAAAGGCATGGCCCTGGAAAAGCGTGAGTACGACGAGCAAAGCATCCGTCGGCAAATCCTGTTCGGCGCGGGCTCCGTCCGTTCGGCCCTCGTCACCCAGCAGCTCGACTTGTTCGCGCAGGCTGGTTAATGAGGTGATGTGCTGAAAATCAACACATCAATTATCAGCACATCACCTCATTAGTCATCAGTACTTTACCTCATCAATAATCAGCACATCCATCACCAGCACATCAAAAACATGACCGTGTCACACCGTGCCCAAGTCCGACAGATGAAAGTAGCGCGCATGGCGTGCTGCTGCAAGTTGAGCGAGCTGCTGCCCCTGGTGCGCCAACTACACGAGCAAAGCCGGGCAGCATATTTGGCTAGCCAGACGCAGACTGGAAACCAGGAGCGTCCGGAGGCTGCTTAGGGTAGGGCAGTGCAACCTGCCGCGGCCATTGCGGTATAGGGTCGTATGACCTACTTGCTGGAACACTACACCGTGCCTACCAACGGGCAGCAGCTGCACGTGGTGCAGTGCGGCCCCGCCGACGGGCCGCTCGTCGTGCTGCTGCACGGCTTCCCCGATTTCTGGTACGGCTGGCAGCAGCAACTACAGGCGCTGGCCGAGGCGGGCTACCGCGTGTGGGCACCCGATCAGCGTGGCTATAACCGCAGCAGTAAGCCGCCCCGCATTCGCGACTACCGCATAGAAGAACTGGCCGCTGATGTGCTGGGTCTGCTGGCGGCAGCGGGTAAGGAGAAAGCCACCATCGTGGGCCACGACTGGGGCGCGGCTGTAGCCTGGTGGCTGGCTACCCACCGGCCTACCTTCGTGGAGCGAGTAGCGGTGCTGAATGTGCCCCACCCGGCCGTGCTGGCGCGGGCACTGCGGCACAACGGCCGGCAGCGCCGCAGAAGCTGGTATGTGTTCTTCTTCCAACTGCCCAGGCTGCCCGAGTGGTGGCTACGCCGTCGGCACTACAAAGCCTTGCGCCGGGTGCTGCAAGGCACCAGTCGGCCGGGCACTTTCGGGCACGACGATATGGCCGCGTATCAGGCTGCCTGGGCGCAGTCGCACGCGTTGCGCGGCATGGTGAACTGGTATCGGGCCGTGCGTTACCAGCGGCGCGGTGCGGCTTCCGCTACCCCGATTACGGTGCCGGTGCGCATTATTTGGGGTAGTAAAGATGTTTTTTTGCTACCCGAGCTTGCGCAGCAGAGCTTGGCGTATTGCGAGCAAGGTGAGCTGTTCTATTTGCCCGAAGCCAGCCACTGGGTGCAGCACGAAGAGCCCGCACGGGTAAACCAACTCCTACTAGAATTTTTAGAGCAGCCGAGCCGTACGTAAAGCTCGGTTAGACATTGGGCGTACTAGCCACGGGTAACGTGTAATGAAAATGCGTTTGGAGTACGGTGTCTATCTTCTCGCGGGTCAGCGGCTTACTCAGGAAATCGGCTACGTGTAACTGCTGGGCGCGGGCAATCTCCTGGGGCTGCAACGAGTTGGTGAGCATCACAATCACAAGGGCTTGCTGCTGGGCCGGTGGCAGTTGCCGGTATGCCTGCAAAAACTCCAAGCCGTTCATGACGGGCATGTTCACATCCAAGAGCACCAGGGCAGGGTAGGCCTCATGGTCTTCCGGCTGATGATGCTGTTGCAAAAGCGTAAAAGCTTCCTGTCCGTTCTGAGCGACCAGCAATTGGTCGGCTACTGCCAGATTTTCCAACAGATGCTGGTTCAGAAAGTTGTTTACCGGATCGTCGTCGACCAGTAGAATACACGGTAGTTTTTCCACAAATACAAAAGTAGCGTGCTGGAAGAAAATCTTTTGCTAAGCTGAACGGTAAAAGGAAGCCCGCCAGCCGTGCAGGATACGTAATAAAGTCGATAAGTAGCGCCTGTGAGTTTCTTATTCCTTCTGGTTCAGGCAGCTGAATAGTTGCTCATCAGATAGAATAGGGTGCTTTATGGTATTGTTATGAATGTTAAACAACAGATTATGAGCTTGGATTACGTGTATGACGGTTCATTTGACGGCCTGCTGACGGTGGTGCTGGAAATGTATGAGCGCCGGGCGGTGCCCAACAGCGTGCAGCCCGCAGGGAGCGTGCAGGGTGGCCTGTTTACGTCTGCCATACCCATTGATACCAGCGAGGAAAAAGCCACGCGGGTGTGGAACGGTCTGCTAAAGTATATGAACGAAGAGGCCCGGCGCCGGCTCTACCACACGTTCTTGTCGGAGAGGCCCGACCGGGAGTTGCTGATCTGCCGCTTCGTGCAGCAGGCCGTGGCGGCGCAGGGTAAGGTAGACGTATCCGAAAACCTGGCCGACGATACCGTGCGCCTCATTGCCCACATCAGTCAGCAATTGGGTAGGGAAAAGCACCGCATGGAAGCCTTCGTGCGCTTCGAGAAAACCCAAGACGAGCTGTTTCATGCCACCATTGAGCCGGATTTTGACGTGTTGCCGCTCATTGCGCCCCACTTCACCAAGCGCTACGCCGATCAGCGCTGGCTAATCTTCGACCGGCGCCGCGGCTACGGTCTTTACTACGACCTGCACCGCACCGACATCGTGCAGTTTGAAGCGCCTACCCCCCAGCGCCGCACCGACGTGTCGGCCACGGTGCTCGACGAGCGGGAGCCGCTGTTTCGGCTGCTCTGGCAAACCTACTTCGACCACGCCAACATCCCGGAGCGCCGCAACCTGAAGCTGCACCGCCGCCACGTGCCGCTACGCTACTGGCGCTACCTCAGCGAAAAGCAACCCCGCGAAACCCGCTTCACGCCCATCGACAACAAGCGCCCCGTGCAAAAACCGTAGCTGCATCAGAACGATGGCGCGGGGCTGTGCCCCGTGTCTGTTATTCGCAGGCCTCTGGCCTGCCTTCACCCGAACAATGCCAAAGGCGCGAACAATTGCAGGCCAGAGGCCTGCGAATAACAGACACGGGGCACAGCCCCGCGCCATTGATGTATCATCTATGTTGCCTCAAAACCTCTAATTTGCAGACCAACGGAGCTGCACTGGTGCAACTCTATTCGCTACGCTATTACTTCAGATGAGTACAACAGTAATTTTTGGTGCCTCCGGTCAGTTGGGGCAATGCTTGCAGCATGTAGCGCAGGAGCGCGGTCTTACCGGCATCGTTTTCTTACCCGAAGAACAAGCCGACATTTTGGATGTAGCTGGTTTGCAGGCTGTTTTTGCCGAGCATAAGCCGGCCTACTGCATCAACTGCGCCGCCTACACGGCCGTGGACAAGGCCGAGGATGAGGTAGATCTAGCCCGCCGCGTCAACCGCGACGGCGCCGAAAACCTAGCCCGCCTGTGCGCGCAGCACGGCACCACGCTGCTGCACGTTTCTACCGATTTTGTGTTTGCCGGCACCGGCAACGAGCCCCTAACCGAAACCGACCCAGCCGAGCCCATCAGCGTGTATGGCCTCACCAAGTTGGAAGGCGAGCAGGCCATTGCCGCCCACACCCAGCAATTTTTCATTCTGCGCACTAGCTGGTTGTATTCTGAATACGCCAACAACTTCGTGAAAACCATGCTGCGCCTGGGTCGCGAGCGGGACGAGTTGCGCGTGATTTGGGACCAGGCCGGCACTCCTACCTACGCCATCGACCTGGCGGGCTGCCTGCTCACCATCATCGAGCAGCAAAACCAGCAGTACGGCATCTACCACTACAGCAACGAGGGCCTCACCTCGTGGTACGATTTCGCCGTGGCTATTTTCGAGCTGGGCAAGGTAGACGTGCGCACGGTGCCCATCCGCACCGCCGAATATCCTACCAAAGCCACCCGCCCCGCCTACTCCGTGATGGACAAAAGCAGCGTGAAAAAGGCCTTGAACATCAGCATTCCGCACTGGCGCGAGAGCTTGCAAACGTGCATGGGGCGGTTGTAGGGTAGAGCCCCTTCTTTGCCGAGCAGCGCAGGTTTTCCGCGGCTGCAACTTCATTCTATAGATTACTTGCTGCGCAGTATAGCACGGAACAAATTTCCGCGCTATACTGCGCAGGTCGTTTCCTGTACCTCCAACTTCCCGCTCATGAAATTCCTTGTGCTCTTATCTTCTGCCGCTGCGTTACTGCTACCCTCTACCTCGTTTGACCAACCGCAGAAAGGTTGGGAGCCGCTGCTCGATAAAAACCTGAGCAAGTGGCGCACCTACGAAAGCTACCGGCACCAAAACGGTTACAAAGGGCAGCAGCCCGTCGATGCCGAAGGGAAGCCCCTAACGCCCATTGGCTACGATAAGAACGAAGCGAACGTGTTTTCGGTGGTGATGGAGCAGGGGCAGCCGGTGCTGCGTATCAGCGGCGAAATTTATGGCTGCGTGTTCACCAAGCAGGATTTCAAGAATTACGACTTGAAGCTGAAAGTGCGCTGGGGCAAGAAGAAGTGGACGCCCCGCCTGAACGAGCCCCTCGACAGCGGCATCCTCTACAACAGCCAGGGCGAATGCGGGGTAGACTACTGGCGGAGTTGGATGCTGGCCCAGGAATTTCAGGTGTCGGAGTACCGGGATGGTAATGCCATGGGTGACTTCTGGTGCATTGCCAACTCCTCGGCCGACATCCACGCAACTCACAATACCACCGAAAATACGCTGAAGTTCACGCCTGCCGCGCCGTTGCTCACCATGGGCAAAGAGGGCCGCAACTTCTGCCAAGCGTCTGCCAATTACGAGTCGCCCAACGGCGAGTGGACGGAGCTGGAATTGCTGAACGTGAACGGTCAGAGCGTACACCTCGTGAACGGGCACGTGGTACTGGCCGCCGAAAACTCCGGCTACCTCGCCAACGGTCAGCGCAACCCCTTGACGCACGGTAAAATACAGCTACAGAGCGAAGCCGCCGAGGTCTTCTATAAAGACATTATGATTAAGCCGCTGGCTGCCATGCCGGCCGCTTATAGCAAGTATTTCAAGTAGGGTATTCGGCCGGGCCAAAAGCAGAAGCCCTTTCTCTAATAAAGATCAAAGCACGTCCTTCCGACCAGCGAGGTTTCTCCCGCTGGTCGGAAGGACGTTCTTGCGTTCTATTGTCTCAAAACCGGTCGTCGTTCACTTCCACCCAAAAGCCGTCGGGGTCTTTGAGGTAGACTTGCTTGATACCGTCGGGGCGGGGCGTGGTTTGGTTCGCCTCGCCGGTCCAGCTGCCGTAGGGGATGTGCAGCTGCGTGAGACGGGCGGCAAACGCATCCAGGTCCTTCACATGGAAGGCCAGGTGAGCATTTTTGTCGTGGTCGATGACGCTGGTGGCACCTTGTATCAGGTGGAGCTGGGCGTGCGGACCAAGGCGGAGCCACACGTGCTTGCCATCGTGAAACGGCTCTGGAATTTCGGGTAGTTGCAGCACGTCTTTGTAGAACGCCACGCTCTTGGAGAGGTCGTATACATAGACGGCGATGTGGTTGATAGTAGGCGTGTTACGACTGGCGGTGCAGCCGCTGCCGAAGGCGGCTGCTACGAGGCTCAAGCCGCAACCGAGGCGCGTGAGGGTAGGGAGGGGCATACCAGAGAGAGGTAGGGTGGGAGAAAGAAATGAGTGCCGTGGATACGGTACGCAGTAAAGACACAAGATTTTGTGTCTCGTTGTCGAACGACTCACAATAGTCTCGTTCGGATAAATCATATCAGCAACAACAAGACACAAGATCTTGTGTCTCTACTACAAAACCTTTCTAAACATACGCATTTGCCGTTTGCCCGAGGCCGCATGAATACAAGGTCTGCGGTGCAACCATCAGCCCGGCCGGCGGTTCTTTAGCCGATCATTGGGCGGCGGCGCCCGAGTAACCCTGCGTGCGGTATGTGGATAGTTCGGTTGGCGCTAGCGCGCCCTTACACCTTTGTGGTCATGGCCCTGCTGATTTTGCTGGGCGGCATCATGACCATCCGCAGCATGGCGGTGGATATTTTCCCGGAGGTGAACATTCCGGTGGTGGGCGTGGTGTGGACCTACGCGGGCATGAGCCCCGAGGAAATGAACCGCCGCGTGGTGGTGATCAACCAGCGCGCCTACACCACCACCGTCAACAACATTGAGCACATGGAATCTCAATCCCTGAAGGGGGTAGGGATTATCAAGGTGTTTTTCCAGCCGGGCTCCGATCCGGCCGCCGGCGTGGCTCAGCTCACGGCCATCTGCCAAACGCTGCTGCGCATCATGCCGCCCGGCATCACGCCGCCCAACATCATCCGCTACTCGGCCTCCAACGTGCCCATTGCCCAGGCTAGCCTGTCGTCGGAAACGCTGGGCGAGTCGGACCTGTACGATGCCAACAACTCGTTTATCCGGCCGGGTCTGGCCATTGTGAAGGGTGCCTCGCTGCTCCTACCCAACGGCGGCAAGCCCAAGCAAGTGATGGTGGACCTCGACCCCGTGGCGCTGGCCGGTAAAGGACTGTCGGCCAACGATGTAGTGGCGGCCATCACCTCCCAGAATATCATCCTACCCGCCGGCACGGCCAAAATGGGCACCCGCGAGTACGACGTGCGCCTGAACAGCAGCCCCGAGGCCGTGGCCTCCCTCAACGACCTCCCTATCCGGCAGGTGAACGGTGCCACGGTGTACGTGCGCGACGTGGCGTTTGTGCACGAGGGCGCGGCCGTGCAGCAGAACATTGTGCGCCAGAACGGCCGCCGTACGGCCTTCGTGCCCATCATGAAAAGCGGCGGGGCCAGCACCCTCGACGTAATCGAAGGCATCAAGGAAGCCCTACCCAAAGTGCTGGCCAACGCCCCCGAGGGCCTCGATCTGAAACTGCTGTTCGACCAGTCGTTTTTCGTGCGCGCCAGCATCAAGGGCGTGGTGGTGGAGGCGTGCATTGCGGCGGCCCTCACCGGCCTGATGATTCTGCTATTCCTGGGTTCCTGGCGCTCTACCCTCATCATCGCGCTCAGCATTCCACTGTCGATTTTGGTGAGCATCATAGTGCTGAAGCTGCTGGGACAGACGCTGAACATCATGACGCTGAGCGGCTTGTCGCTGGCCGTGGGGATGCTGGTGGACGACGCCACAGTGGAAATCGAGAACATTCACCGCAACATGGGCCTGCGCAAGGGGCTGAAACGCTCCATTCTCGATGGTGCCCAGCAGATTGCTACCCCCGCGCTGGTGGCTACCCTCTCGATCTGCATTGTGTTTGTGCCGGTGTTTTTCCTGGCGGGCGTGGCGTCCTACATCTTCACGCCGCTGGCGCTGGCCGTGATATTCGCCATGCTGGCTTCCTACCTGCTTTCGCGCACGCTAGTGCCCACTATGGTGCAGTTTCTGCTGCGCAAAGAACTCCCGATTTACCACGCCGAGGGCGGTGCCCACCTGCCCACCGAATCGGTGCGCAACCACCAGTCCGTGAGTGAGGCCGAGGTTCGCCTAGACCAGCTTCGCCGCGAGCAGGCCGAGCGCGAGCATCCCAGCGGTACGGCCGAGGAAGAAGCCGAAGAGCCCATCACCGAAGCCGAGCGCAAAGCTGCCAAGAGTATCGAGCAGAGTTGGGTGTGGCGCCTGCACAAAGCCTTCGACCACCGATTCGAGCAGTTTCGGGCACACTACCACGACGCCCTGGACTGGTCTCTGGACAACCGCCGGGCGGTGGTGCTGTGCTTTGTGGTGCTGTTTGTGGGCTCGGGGTGCCTGTACCCGCTCATTGGCGAAAATTTCTTCCCGAAGGTAGACGCCGGCGAGCTGCGCTTGCACGTGCGCGCCCCCACTGGCACGCGCCTGGAGGAAACCGAGCGCCGCTTTGCGCAGGTGGAGCAGATTATCCGCTCGGTGATTCCGAAAGACGAGCTGGAGCTGATTCTGGATAATATCGGCCTACCCGTGGTGTCCTTGAATTTGCTGATGAGCGACAACCCGGTGATTGGGGCCGGCGACGGCGAAATTCTGGTGTCGATGAAGGAGGAGCACGGCCCCACGGCCGAGTACATCCGCGAAATCCGGCGCCGCATCAACAAGGAGCAACCCGACCTGACGGTGTTTTTCCAGCCAGCCGACATCGTGAACCAGACGCTCAACTTCGGCCTACCCGCGCCCATCGACATTCAGGTGACGGGCAAAAACGTGGAGGCCAACCAGAAGATTGCTGCCAAGATTAAGGCCGACATGAGCCGCGTGCCGGGTGTGGTGGATGCGTTCATCTACCAGGCCTTCGACCTACCCCAGATGCGCCTCGACGTGGACCGGGTGCGCGCCCAGCAGGCCGGCCTGGCTCAGCGCGATATTGCCAACAACGTATTGGTGAACCTGTCGTCGAGCACCCAAACCACGCCCAACCAGTGGCTAAATCCTCAAAATGGCGTGAACTACACGGTGGCCGTACAAACCCCGCCACGCAATTTATCGTCGCTGGATGCGCTGAATACCATTGGGGTAACTGGCGCCGGGCAAGCGAATCCGCAATTGCTGAGCAGCTTTACTACGAGCCGTCGCACCGCTACCTCGGCCCTCGCTTCGGATTACAACATCCAGCGTGTGGTAGACGTGTATGCCAGCGTGGAAGGTCGCGACCTGGGTAGTGTGAATACCGACATGACCAAAATCCTCGACAAATACCGCCAAGACCTACCCAAAGGCACCACCATCACGGTGCGCGGGCAGATCGACAGCATGCGCACCTCGTTTATCGGGCTGGGCATTGGGCTGATTGGCGCTATTTTGCTGGTGTATCTGCTGATGGTCGTAAATTTTCAGTCGTGGCTCGACCCGTTCATCATCATTATGGCGCTGCCGGGGGCGTTGTCGGGCATTCTGTGGATGCTATTTGTGACCCAAACCACGTTCTCGGTGCCCTCGCTGATGGGCGCCATTATGTGCATTGGGGTAGCCACAGCTAACAGTATTCTGCTGGTGACGTTTGCCAACGAGCGGCGCGAGGAAGACCCCGACCTCTCGCCCCGCGACGCGGCCCTGGATGCCGGCTTTACGCGCCTGCGGCCGGTGCTGATGACGGCTCTGGCCATGATTATCGGACTGCTACCCATGTCGCTAGGCATGGGCGAGGGCGGCGAGCAGAACGCTCCGCTGGGCCGCGCCGTGATTGGCGGCCTGCTGCTGGCCACGGTCACTACCCTGTTTTTCGTCCCGATTATGTTTAGCTACCTCAAGAAAAAAGAGCTGAATGCGGAGGCGGAAGCCGAAGTTGAACAGCAACAGGTAATCGCTTAATCTCGTCGTCCTTCCCAACTATTTCACCACGCGCCCTACCTTCTTGCGCTTCAGCCTACCCTATGGCTACTCCTCCCGAAGAACAAACGGATTTCATTACCGACGACGCCAACGCCCACCTCTCCAGCGAGGAGCGGGCGCGGCGTAAGCACGCGCACTTTGGCGAAAACCAGGTGGACCACCGTCCCGCCGCTACGCCACCAGCAGAGGCTGCCCCGGCCCGGCCGCGGAGTCGGCGCACGTTTTGGGTTGTGGTGCTGGTAGCCGTGGCCGTGTTTGCACTACTGCTGCTGATCGGGTTGCTACCCCGCCTCAAACAAAATAACGAGCGCAAAGAAGAAGCCCAAAGCGGAGCCAACGCCACGCCTACTGTGAGCGTGCTGCCCGCCGAGCAAGCCCCCGATACCATCCGCCTGGACCTGCCCGCCGACACCCGTTCCAACCGCGAAACCTACCTGTTTGCCCGTACCAACGGCTTTGTGCAAGCCTGGTACACCGATATTGGGACCAAGGTGAAGCGCGGCCAGTTGCTGGCCCTCATTGCCACGCCCGAGCTGGATCAGCAGATTGCTCAGGCTCGCGCCAACCTCACGCTGGCCCAGAGCAACTACCGTCGCCTCACGGGCATCAGCATGCCCGGCGCCATTTCCAAGCAGGAGCTGGACCAGGCCAAGGCCCAGTTCTCGGCCGAACAGGCCGTGGTGAATGGCCTGCTGGCCCAGCAGAGTTTCCGGCGGGTGGTGGCGCCATTCAGCGGCATCGTCACGCAGCGCAATGTGGAGGTAGGGTCGTTGGTGTCGCCGAGCAATGCGGCGGGTAGTCAGCTGTTTAAGGTAGAGCAGACCGACACGCTACGCGCCTTCGTGAATGTGCCGCAGAACTACGCCACCGCCATCCGGCCGGGCCTTATCACCCAGCTCATCGTGCCCGAATTTCCCAACCGCACCTTTGCCGGCCGCGTCGCTCGCGACGCCGGTGCCCTGAGCGAGGGCACGCGCACGCTGGAAACCATCGTGAAAATCTCGAACCGTGAGCAGCAGCTGCGGCCGGGCATCTTTGCCCAGGTGCGCTTCGAGCTGCCGCGCACCGCGCCCAGCGTCCTTATCTCCGCCAATACGCTGGTGCCGGGCGGCACCCAGCCCCGTGTGGTGGTCATTCAGAACGAGAAAGTGCACTACCAAGACATCACACCCGGCCGCGACTTCGGCGCGCAGGTGGAGGTGATTGGTGGGTTGAAAGGCGGCGAACTGCTGGTGGTAAACCCCGCCGAAACGCTAACGGAAGGTGAAACCGTAGCTGCCCGCCGCGCCAAGGTGGAGAAGAAAGCCGTTGCGCCTACACAGCCCGCCGCCCCCGAGCGCCTCTACGACCCTAATCGTCCCATCGTGTCGTCGCCGGCTGGGAAGTAGGGGAGGAGGGAAGCGTCTGTCATCCTTCGCTCTGCTCAGGATGACAGATGAAAAAAGACATACAGAGCAGCAGCTTCTGAAACAGCTCAGAGCTGACCGTCAACCAGTAGTATCCACCTGCATGAGTTTTTCGTTGCGATATTATTCTCTCTCGATACTGCTGCTGAGCACGCTGTTAACCAGTTGCGTGCGCGCACCGCGCTACCAGCCGCCCAGCGTAACGGCCCCCACAACCTGGAAAAACAGCACCGATACCACCTTTGCCGCGCCCCAAACCAACCCGGCACCCGCTAGTGCCGCCGCGGCCGAGCTACCCCGGCAGCCAACTGTGCCAGCGTGGTGGAGCATTTTTCAGGACGACGAGCTGGCACGGCTGGAGCAGCAAGTGCTAGCCGCCAACTACAGCCTGAAAGCTGCGGTGGCCCGCGTGGAGCAGGCCCGCGCCAACGTCACGCTGGTGAACTCCTACCGTTCGCCGGTGGTAGCGCTCAATCCGCAAGCCTACCGGCAGCGTCTATCAGCCTACCGGCCGCTGCCCATTGCCAGCACCAATGGCCCGCAGGCCATCAACCAAACGCAATTTTACCTACCCTTGAATGTGAGTTACGAGGTGGACGTATGGGGCCGCTTGCGCCGCAACGTACAAGCCGCCGAGGCCGACGAGCAAGCCGCCGAGGAAGATCTGCGCACTGTGCAACTGTCACTCACCGCCGATGCCGCCGCCTACTACTTCGACCTGCGCGGCCTCGACGCCGAGTTGCTGGTGCTAGACAGCGCCCGCCAGGCCCGGGTAGAAAGCCTGCAACTCACCCAAGCTCGCAACCAGGCCGGCGTCGACAACGAAATTGCCATGCGCCGCGCCGAAACGGAACTGGCCAACGTAGACGCGGGCATTGTGGAAGTGCGTCGCCAACGCGCCGGCTTAGAAGCAGCCCTGGCCACGCTCACGGGCCAGCCAGCCAGCCAGTTTGCCCTGGTGCCGCGTCCTGGCCCGCTGCTGATTCCGCGGGTACCGGCCGCCGTGCCCGCCTCCCTACTCGCCCGCCGCCCCGATTTGCGCCGCACCGAGCGCCAGTTGGCTGCCCTCAACGCCCGTGCCGACGCCGCCCGCCTGGCCCGCCTACCCACCGTGCAGCTCAACGGCTTCGTAGGACCGTTGTCGAGTGCGTTGGGTGACCTGCCCAAGGTAGCCGACAGCTACGCCTACTACGTGGGCGGAGGCATCTCCATCCCAATTTTCAACGGCGGCCGCTTGCGGGCTAACCAGCAGATTGTAGAACGCCAGTACGACGAGCAAGCCGCGCAGTACCGCCAAACAGCGCTGGTGGCATTTCAGGAAGTGGAAACTTCCTTGGCAAACGTGCAGCAAAGCGCTGCGCAACTCACGGTACAGCAACGCGCCCTACGCTCGGCCCGGCTGGCGGGCCTGCTTACCAAGGAACGTTACCGCGCCGGCCTCACCAGCTACTTTGAAGTAGTAGACGCCGACCGCCAAACGCTGGAAGCCGCTCGCTTAGTGGTGCAAAACCAGGCCAACGAGTTGAGCTACACCGTACAGCTAATTCGGGCGCTGGGCGGCGGTTGGGAGTAGGTAAGTAAAACGGATGGCGCGGGGCTGTGCCCCGTGTCTATTACTTAGCAGGCCTCTGGCCTGCGCTGTCAGAACGAGCTTTGGCCTGAGCTACCTAAGCAACCTGCCGAAACTTCCCGAATGGCGCGAACGGTCGCAGGCCAGAGGCCTGCCAATACATGACACGGGGCACAGCCCCGCGCCATCCTTATCTACTACATAACCCCAGGCCTGCGGAAACAGTAAGGGTAGGGCATCACCTATCCCTCCGCTCATGCCTACCCCCAAGCAGCCTACCCTTCCTAATTCTTCCGGTTTCGTGCGGGTGCGTGGGGCGCGGGAGCACAACCTGCGCCATGTAGACGTGGATATTCCGCGCGATGCGCTGGTGGTGTTTACGGGGGTGTCGGGGTCGGGGAAGTCGTCGCTGGCGTTTGGGACGCTGTATGCCGAGGCGCAGCGGCGCTACCTGGAATCGGTGTCGCCGTATGCGCGGCGGCTGTTTCACCAGATGGCCGTGCCCGCCGTTGATTCTATTGACGGGCTGCCGCCGGCAGTGGCCTTGCAACAGCAGCGCGGCACGCCTACCACGCGTTCCTCGGTGGGCTCTGTTACTACGCTTTCCAACCTGGTGCGGATGCTCTACTCGCGGGCCGGTGACTACCCGGCGGGCCAGGGCATTGTGTACGCCGAGGGCTTTTCGGCCAACACGCCTGAGGGCGCGTGCCCTACCTGCCACGGCCTGGGACGCATTTACGAGGCCACCGAAGAAACCATGGTGCCCGACCCTTCCCTCACCATTCGCGAGCGGGCCATTGCGGCCTGGCCCACGGCCTGGGGTGGTCAGAATCAGCGGGATATCTTGGTGTCGATGGGCTACGACGTGGACCGGCCCTGGCGCGAGCTGCCCCAGAAAGACCGCGACTGGATCCTGTTCACCGACGAGCAGCCGGTGGTGCCCGTGTATCCTGGCTACACGCCCGAGCAAACGCAGCGAGCCATCCGGCGCAAGGAAGAGCCCAACTACATGGGCACCTTCACGAGCGCCCGACGGCACGTGTTTCACTCCTTCGCCAACACCCAAAGCGCCCAGATGAAGAAGCGGGCCTTGCAGTTTATGCGCGGTACCGAGTGCCCCACCTGCCACGGCAAGCGCCTGCGGCAAGAGGCCTTGGCCGTCACGTTTGCCGGGCTCGATATTGCCGATTTCTCGGCCCTACCTCTGCAACGGGTGGCCGCCCTGCTGCAACCCTACGCCGAGGGCACCGCTCCCGGCCGCGCTGCCCAGGACGCGGCCCACCCCGAGCAGGCAGTAGTGGCCCAGCGCATCACGCAGGATCTGGTGGCGCGCCTGCGCGTGCTGCTCGATCTGGGGCTGGGCTACCTGTCGCTGGAGCGCAGCACGCCTACCCTGTCGCCGGGGGAGCTGCAACGGCTGCGGTTGGCTACGCAGCTGTATTCCAATCTGTTTGGGGTGGTGTATGTGCTCGATGAACCGTCTGCCGGCCTACACCCCGCCGATACGGAAGCGCTGCTGGCGGCGCTGGCTAGCCTGAAAAGCGCCGGTAACTCGCTGTTCGTTGTCGAGCATAATCTCGATGTGATTCGGCAAGCCGATTGGCTGGTAGACGTAGGGCCAGCTGCCGGCGAGCAGGGCGGGCAAGTGCTGTACAGCGGTCCGCCTGCTGGTCTGGCCGATGTGGCGGCATCTCAAACGCGCCACTTTCTATTTGCCGACGAGGCCACTGCGCCTACCGCCGCGCCGCGCCCGGCCCAGGGCTGGCTTCGGCTGGCGGGCGTCATGCGCAACAACCTGCGCGAGCTGGACGTCGCGTTTCCGCTGGGCGTGTTCACCACCGTTACGGGCGTGTCGGGATCGGGCAAATCGAGCTTGGTGAGCCAGGCGCTGGTGGAACTGGTGGGGGCGGCACTGGGCCAGGCCCTACCCGCCGCCGAGGAAGAAGGCGACACGTTGGAGACTGAGCCTTCGCCTGTGAGCGGCGGGCACATCACCGAAGGTATGGAGCACATCAACCGCTTGGTGCGCGTCGATCAGAAGCCCATCGGCCGCACGCCGCGCTCCAACATGGCTACCTACACCGGCCTGTTCGACCACGTGCGGAAGCTGTTTGCCGCTACGCCCGCCGCCCGCAAGCGCCGCTACGACGCCGGCCGTTTTTCCTTCAATGTGCCCAAAGGTCGCTGCGAGAACTGCCACGGCGAGGGCTTTGTGATGGTAGAACTGCTGTTTTTGCCCAGCGTATACTCGCCCTGCCCCGTGTGCCACGGCACCCGCTACAATGCCCAAACGCTGGAAATTCAGTACAAAGACAAGAACATTGCGGAGGTACTGAACCTGACTGTGGACGACGCCTGGGCCTTTTTTGACGAAGAACCCGCCGTGCAGCGAGCCCTCACGGTGCTGCGCGAGGTAGGGCTGGGCTACCTGCGCCTCGGCCAGCCTGCCACCGAGTTATCGGGCGGCGAAGCCCAGCGCATCAAGCTCGCCACCGAGTTGCAACGCCCGCCCCGCGGTCACTCTCTGTACGTGCTGGATGAGCCCACCACCGGTCTGCACCCCGCCGACGTGGAGCGCCTGCTGGTGCAACTGCACGCGCTGGTAACCGCCGGCAACACGGTAGTAGTAGTGGAGCACACCATGCGCGTGGCCGCTGCCAGCGACTGGGTACTCGACATCGGTCCTGGTGCCGGCGACGAGGGTGGCCAGCTGGTAGCTGCTGGGGTGCCCGCCGAGGTAGCGAAAGCACGGGCCAGCAAGACCGCGCCCTACCTGCGACGGGCGTTGGAGCGAGCGTAGAGACGCATATTTGCGTCTCGTCGTCCGCGCCGCGTGGCCGATGTCGTTCAACGATGAGACGCATATTTGCGTCTCTACATCGTTCGAGCAGCTTAGGCTAACCTTGTAACCGATGGCGTGTTTAGTAGCTATGGAAACCACTCATCCCGACCTGCAATACCCCATCGGCCGCGCCCCCGCCCGGCCCGAAACGCCCCTGACGCCCGCCGAGCGCGCCGCCTATATCGAGCAGATTGCCGTGCTGCCGGCCCAGCTCACGGCCGCCGCCCGGCAGGCAGGGGGCGTGCGCCTGGAGCAGCCCTACCGCCCCGGCGGCTGGACGGGCCGGCAGGTCATCCACCACGTGGCCGACGTGCACCTGAACTTCTACCTGCGCTACCGCCTGGCCCTCACCGAGGACAACCCCACTATCAAGCCCTTCGACCTGAACGCCTGGGCCGGGCTGCCCGATGTGTTGGCCACACCCGTTACGGTGTCGTTGGCGCTGCTGGAGGCATTGCATACGCGTTGGGTTACGCTGCTGTGGCATCTCACGGAGGAGCAATGGCAGCGCACATTCTACCACCCCGCCTACGACATCACTTACACGCTCGATCAGGCGCTGGTGCAGTATAGCTGGCACGGCCGGCACCACCTAGCCCATGTGGAGCTGTTGAGCCAAGCAATGTAGGGAGTAGCCAGCACTAGCTCTGCTGTACGTAGTGGTAAAAACTTCGTAATGAAGTGATTTGAGAAGGAGTGCCGCCAGACCGTTACGCAACATAACGGCCCGTAACACGCGTACACACAATGTATATGGCTGATACTACTTCCTCTTCTTTTACCAAAAAATGCCCCCACTGCCAGCAATGGTCGGCGTGGAACCAACGCCCCAACGACCGGTGCGAGCACTGCGGCGGATTCCTGGACCCGCGGGCGCAACGCCGCGTTGCGGAAGAAAACCGAAAAGCCATCGAACCAAAGGAGCCATCCCTGTTGGAAATTCAGTCGGACGACAACGTAATCGTGCGATTTTTCAAGCGCATTGGCCGCGTAGGGCAGGTAGTATTTGGGGCTATTCTGGCCTTCTTTATTGCGGTTATCACCTTTGTAGCGGGCTAGGGTGGGCGCGTGGCCTGACCTACGCCGGCCTTTGCTGGTAGGTAGCATGTTGCTTTACGCGGCGCTGTACCTCAACCGCCACGCGTGGCACTACCCGCTGCCGTCTTGGCTCTCGTCGCACGGCGCCGACCTGCTAGCTATGCCCATCCTGCTCAGCCTCACGCTGGCCGTACAGCGCTACCTGTTCCCGCAGTTCCGCCGGCTGGTGCTCCCCGATTCGTGGCTTCTAGGCGCCTGGCTGGCTGTGTCGGTATGGTTTGAGGGCATATTACCCTATTTCTCGGCCGTAGCCGTAGCCGATGCCCTAGACGTGGCAGCATACGGAGTAGGCACGCTGGCCTTCCGGCGCTGGCTCAACCGGCCCGACTAATGCCCTACCAGTTGCCCGGCAATATCGGATAGGGTAGGACCAGTGTAGGTGGGCGCGGGCGCCAGCGGGTACGTAGCCTGACCCGGCCGCGCAACGAAAGCCGCCTGCAAACCCGCCCGCAAGGCTCCGCCCGTGTCCCAGCCGTGGGCTGCCACCAGGAGTGCATCGGCGGGGACAACCCCTAGCTGCTGGCACGCAGTGAGGTAGGTATCAGGGTGAGGCTTGTAGCGCTTCACGTCATCAATGCTCAAGAGCTGCTCGAAGAAGGACGTTAGGCCAGCATACGCTATCTGCTTGCGCAGGGTAGAGCCGGGTGAGTTAGTGAGCGTCACCATCCGAAAGCCTGCTTGTTGGAGCATAGTCAGACCTTCCACTACATCGGGGTGAGGTGGCAACTCGGCAATGAGCGTGAGTAGCTCCTGCTTGCGAGTAGCCGGGCGAGCAGGCTGCCCCAGGCTTTGGGCCAGCATATCCAGGGCCGCATCGCCAATCTGCTTGAAATCGTGGTAGGCTTGCGTCACAGTGTCTACCAGCGAGTATTGAAGCAGCAGCGAAAACCACTGTTTGAACGCAAATTCAGAGTTGAATTCTTGATTGACGGCCTGTTGTAGCTTGCTCATATCGAGCAAGGTTTCGTTGACGTCGAACAACAGCAGCTTAGGGCGGGCAGGAGGGGTAGGCATGGAAAGAAGTTGGTAGTTGTCAGTTAGGAGTCGTCAATAACGTACGTGTGGGGCGGCGGAGCGGCCATAGGTTTGTAGCAGGTATAGCGTAAAACCGACTGCGCCGCGTAGCGGTGCAAGGATGTATAAGATACTCTTGCACTGCTACGCGGCACTTGGTTCTGACCACATCAGACAATACTACAAACTTGTAGCCGCTCCGCGGCCTCACACGTACCGTTACTGACAACTGACAACTACCAGAGCCCCGCCTGCCGAATCTGCTGGGCTAGCGCCGCAGTGCGGGGTGCCGGGCTGGCCAGCAAATCGGCGTAGACCACCAGCGGCGGGGCGCACTGCTCTGGATCAGGCAAGAACGGGGAAAAATACGGATTCAGCAATTCCACGGGTCCCCGCTGGCAGGGTACCAGTTGTAGGTGATGCGCCAGTTGAGCACGGGGTAGCGTGCTGTAAATTGTGAGCAAAGGCGGTGGATCGGCGGAGATGCCCAGCAGCCGTTGAGCGGCGGCCTCGCCGCTCCAGACGCACCCTGGGGGTAGGGGGTAGGGCCAGTCGGGCGGGGCGGCCGTCAGCCACCGGTAGCGTTGCGGGTTCAGGCGGTTGCGCAGGGTAGAGGCATAGTACCCTACCCAGTGCTCTACCACCGCCGGCCGCAGGGCTACCCACCCGGCAGGATCGGCCGACCACAGGGCATGCTCCTCCAAGTAGGCCAGCGTGCGCACCACCACCGAGGGCGAAAAGCGGGTGGTTTTGGCAATTTCCCGCACCGGACAAGCCACCAGTGCCGGCGTGCGCAACAGGTGAAATACCAGGCGCATACCGGCCACGTTCAGCCGGGCCGGGGGCGCGGTGGTAGGTGCTGTTGGCATGGGGGCTGCTGCCGGCGCTGGGGCTGCCTGCTGGTAGCCGCGCAGGGCCACGAGTAGGCCCGCCGCGTGCCGCAGCCAGGCGTTGCCGGCCGCATCGGCGTAGCAGATGCCCCGCGCCCGCAGATGCGTACGGGCCTGTTGCGATATGCGCTCGGCCACTACCAACAAGGGCGGGCCAGACTGTGTGAGGCGGTCGAGGGCGCCGGTCCAGGTGGTGTCGGCTACCAGGGGTAGGGCCACTACGCTAAAGCAGGCGCTAGCGCCCAACTGCCAGGTTTGCTGGGCTGCGCCGGCAGCCGGCCCCGCGCTGATACGGGTAGCCAATGCCTGCTGCAACCCCAACCGAACCTGCTCCAGCAGCACGGAAGCAGAGAATAGGGATGACAAAATACGGTACCGGCCCTACGTAGCCGGAATAATCAGTGGTAGAGGAAAGGAGAGAAAGCAGGTGCGGGAGTGGCCCTAAACAGCAAGACCGGCGCTGGTAGCCAGCCCCGGTCTTGCGTGTGCGTCGGCGCGGCAAAAGCCGTGCTTGCAGTAGGCTAGTAATCCGTGTTTTGCGGATCGAAGTTGGTCCAGCCAGTCAGCCAGTTATCGGCAGTGGTGCCCGTGCCCGAGAAGGCGCCGATGTAGCTCACTTTCGTGAAAAAGCTGTCCGTCACTTTGCTATCCGAGAAATCAGCGGCACTGCCAGCGGCAGTGGCGGCCGTAGCGGGCGAAGCGCTGCGAGGGATAAAGCTTGGCGCCGTTAGGTTGAAAGGATTGAGCAGCTGCACGTTATCGGAAGTAGTGTAACGCTTGTTGCCGCCGGCCTTCAGCCAGGTGAGCGGCCCTACTGCCGCGCCCCAAGCCGAGGAGTCGGAGGCCATAACGTTGTTTACCGTTAAGCTGCCGGCGCCACCGCTACCCCCAACGAAGATAATGCTGCGCTGACCAGCCGTGGAGTTGGAGCCCGTTAGGCTACCCGCCACAAGGTTATTCTTGAACTTAAGGTTGCCCGCGGCGGCGTTACCGGCCGTCAGGTTGTGGTCGATGAGTACGTTGGTCGGATAGCCCATAATAATCGAGTTCATAATGCTGATGCTCGAATTACGACGGATGTGCGCACCGGCCGTGTACTGGGGGCTGTAGTTGGCTCCGTTGGCATTGATGATGGGACCAACTGCCGTCACGTTGGAGAATACCGCCGAGGTCTGGGGAGTAGCCGGAGTGGCCTTGCTGTCGTTGTCCGACTCAAACGCCTTAGAGCCCGACTGGTCAGCCTGCAAGGGGTCGCGCAACGACACGGCAAACTGCACCTTGCCAGCGAAACCGTTGTCAGTGTCAAAGTCGTCGTCAAACGTACGGTGCGACACCAGGTATTTGGCATTCACCGTGCCACCAAACCACTCAAAGGCGTCGTCGCCGCTGAACGAAATCTGCACGTGGTCGATGGTAGTGCCGCTGCCTACACCGGCCAGCGTCAGGCCGTTCACCTCGTTGTCGGGCGAGAAGGCTACGCCGCCAAACTCGATGCGCACGTATTGCAGAGTACCAGAGTTGTCAGCTTTCTGGTCTCCGCCATATTTCGTGCGAGGGCCACCCTCAATCTGGGGCTGTGAGGTACCGGTGAGCGTATTCACCGGGGCATTGCCAGCAATGATGAGGCCGCCCCAGTCGCCGTAGTTGCGGGCGCCTTTGGGCTGATTGGAAGTGAATACAATGGGCTTTTCGGCCGTGCCCATCGCCATAATCTTCGCGCCGGGCTCGATAATGAGGGCACCCTTGGTGTCTTTGTCGCCTTTGATGATGGTGCCGGGCTCAATGGTGAGCGTCACGCCCGACTGCACGTACACATAGCCTTTCAGCAGGTACTTGTTGCTAGCCGTCCAGGTGGTGTTGGTCGTGATGGGCGCATCTACCGATACCGATTGCCCAGTGCTGGGGGTGGTGGGGGTGGTGGGGGTAGTGGTGCCGCCGCCTGTTTGGTTGGGGGCGGGGGTGGTGTCCTCCTTGCTGCAAGATGCGAGGCTAGCAAGTAAGGCGGCCGCCAGGGCCAGGGAACGAGTATGCTTTTTCATATGGGGTGAAATGAAAATGGGCAATAGGGAGTAGGGGAAGGCAGAGGTTGGTTACGGCACTGGGGTGAGCGGACGCGTGCGGGGCTCCAGGTTGAAGCGCAGGCCCAGCGTGTAGTAGGTGCCGCGGCGGTAGCCCGTCAGCGATGGGTCGGAGCTGGTGTACTTCTTATCGCGGTTGAAATCCTGCACCAGGTTCACCTTCTGGTTCAGCAGGTCCTGAATACCGGCGTTCAGCGTCAGGCGGTCGGTTATTGTCTTGGTCAGCGAGAGGTCCACGGTGTGGCGGGGTAGCTCCACTACGTCGGGGTAGTCGATGCTGCCGGCAAACAGGATGCGCGGGCCAAACACGTTGTACAGCGCCGACACCTGCCAGCTGTTGTCGGGCGTCTGGTAGTACAGGCCACCGTTGAACACGTAGGGCGACTGGCCTTGCAGGGCGCGGTTCCTATCCCAAGCCACAATGTTTTGGCCCAGCGATACTTCACTTTTGATCAGCGAAGCGTTGAACACGGCCGACAGGTTGCGCAGGCCCGTGGTGCCAAAGGCGTCGTCCAGGAAATTCAGGCTCTTTTTAATGTCTACTTCCACCCCGTAGGCGTAGGCGCTGGGCGCGTTGGCAAAGGTGTACGCCAGGTTGGTGGTCAGCACGGCCACGTTCTCGATGGGGTTCGTGAAGTGCTTGTAGAAGGCGCCCACGTGGATCAGCTCGCCGCTGCTGGGGTACAGCTCATAGCGCATATCGAAGTTGTCGATGGTGGCTACCTTCAAGGGCGAGTCGGGGTTCAGGTACAACGAGCCGTAGTTCAGCACGTTGAAGTCGAAATCGTAGAAGAAGAACGGCGCGGCTTCGCGGAACTCGGGGCGGTTCAGGCTACGACCGTAGGCCAGGCGCACCAGGTTTTTCTCGTTGAAGTTGTAGCTGAAGTTGGCCGAGGGCAGCACGAAGTTGGTGGTCACGTCCTGCTCTACCGGCTGCCCGTTGATGCCCGTGGCAATGGATTGCACGTTGCGCTCGTAGCGGGCGCCAGTCACCACTTTCAGCTTGGTAGTGAGTGGGATGTTGAACGACACATAACCAGCTTCCAGTTCGTTGGAGGCATTGTAGCGGTAGGTCGAGTTCAGGTCCTCATCCATGCGGAAGCCATCGGTGCCGATGTTCTGCGGATCGAAGATGTTGCCTACTGCCTCGTTGCGCAGGCCCTGAATACCGCTGGTGTTCAGCGAGTAACCAAATGCACGGGCGTTGAAGTCACGCTTGCGGTATTCCAGGTAGGTGCCAGCGCCGATTTCTACGGTGCGGTCGGCCACTACCACGTTGTGCTTCAGGTTGGCGTTCAGCGTGTAGCTATGCTCGCTCAGCTTCTGGTAGAGACGGCCAGCGTTGTTCACGTCTACCTGGCCGGTAGCCGGCGTCAATACCGTTTCGGTAGGCAACCCGCCGTCGGTAGTCGAGGGAATCGACTGGTAGGACACGCGGCGCAGGTCGGGCTCGTTGCGGCTGGAGTAGCCGTAGCCGCCTACCCAGTCCAGCTTCGTTTTTTCCTTGTTGAAGGAGTGCTGACCGGCCAGCTGACCCGTGTAGGTGGTGCGGCCCTGGTAGCCCAGCAGGTAGTTGTTGCGCACCCGCTGCCCGTTGTTGTCGAAGCCTTGGCGGGTAGTTACTTGGTTGCGGCCCTGCTGGTTGAACAGGTTACGGAACTCCAGTCGGTCGCCGTTGTCCAGCACCACGTTGAAGTTCTGAATAGCGCCCAGACGGATGCTGTTGGTTGATTGGTTGTCCTTGAACTGGTCGGTACGCTCGCCCGATACGTCGTACAGGTTGCGGTCAATCTGGAAGTTGGTGAAGGTGTTGGTGTAGTTCACCGACGTGATGCTACCAATCTTCAGGTTGCTCAGGTTGATCTGGTCCATGTAGGCCGCGTTGAAGCGGATGTCCGGCATGGCCTTCATCTTATAGATAGGGAAAGTGTTTTCGAGCTGGCGGGCGTAGAAATCACGCTCGTACTGTTGGTAGGCCGTGCCCAGGGTAGGGAAGCCGCCGGGCAGGCTGCGCTTCACTGCGCCAAAGCCAAAGGCGTCGCCGGCCTGGGTTTTGTCGCTGTAGAAGTTCTTGCCCGTGGTGCCGTCGCGGTAGCCCGAAGAGTAGTTCACCGTGAGTAGGCGCTCGTTGAAATTGGGCTTGCGCAGGTACACTTTCACTAGGCCACCGGCAAAATCGCCCGGCAGCTCCGGCGAGGGGTCTTTGAATACCAGCACGCGGTCGAGCAGGGAGCTGGGCACCACGTCGAAGGAAAACGACTTGCGGTCGGTTTCCGAGCTGGGGGCCGTCACGTCGTTCAGCCACACCGTATTATATCGGTCACTCAGGCCCCGAATCTGGATGAAGCGGTTGTCAACAATCGTCACGCCCGGAATGCGGCGTACTACCTCGGCCGCGTCGCGGTCCTGGGTTTTCACAATCTGCTCCGACGAAATACCGCTCACCACCACGTTGGCCTGGCGGATTTCCGTAATCACGGCCATTTCGGTGTTGGTGCGGCGCACGCCCGTTACCACCACCTCACTGAGCTGCTTGTTATCCGACTCCAACGTGGTAGTAATCACCGTCGTTTTGTCGGCTACCACTGCCACTTTCTGTACCGTGGTGGGCTTATAGGAAACCGAGGTTACTACCAGGGTATACTCCCCAACAGGTACTTTCTCCAAGATAAAATCACCGTCTACCCCGGTGGGACCACCGAAGGTAGTGCCTTCCAGGTGTACGGTGCCCCCAATCAGAGGCTCCTGCGTGGTAGCGTCCTTCACAGTGCCCCGAACGGTGCCCGTTTGGGCCAGGGCTGCGAGGCTGCTCAGGTTGAGCAGCAGAAAAAATAGTAGAGTAAGAGGGTGCCGCATAGGTTTGAATTATGCTGCAAAGCTCCCCCGGCTAGATTGCCCTATTTTGTCCCGATTGTTAAGTGATTGTTATGGAATGCGCAGGTATATGACGCCTGTATTATCTACTGAATAAGTCAGATTAATCGAAGATGATGGTTTTGTTGCGGTGCACGAACACATGCTCGTTGAAGACCAATTGCAGGGAGCGGGCCAGCACAATTTTCTCCACGTCGCGGCCGGCTTGGGCCATGTCCTGGGCGCTGCGGGTGTGGTCGATGGGGATGACGCTTTGGGCAATGATGGGGCCCTGGTCGAGCTGCTCGTTGACGAAGTGCGCCGTGGCCCCAATGATTTTCACGCCCCGCTCGTAGGCCTGCGCATAGGGGCTGGCCCCCACGAAAGCGGGCAGGAACGAATGATGAATATTGATGAGGCGGTTAGGGTAGGCCGCCACAAAGTCCGACGACAAAATCCGCATGTACTTGGCCAGCACCACAAAATCGGGTTGGTAGCCGGCCAGCACGGCTAGTACCTCGGCCTCGTGGGCCTCGCGGGTGCGGTCGGTGTGGGGCAGGTGATGGAAGGGAATGCCGAACTGCTGCGTGAGGGTGCCCAGCACCTCGTGGTTGCTCACCACGGCCAGAATCTCGGCATTCAGCTCCCCAAAGGCGTGACGCACTAGCAGCTCGCCCAGGCAGTGGTACTCGCGGGTAGCCAGCAGCACTATGCGCTTGGGGCGATTATCGGAGAGGCGCAACACCGCCGTGGGCGGCAGCACGGCCCGCAGCTCCTGTTGCAGCGCCTCGGCTTCGAAAGTGCCGGCAAACTCTGTGCGCATGAAGAAGTGGTTGTCGTGGCGCTCCACAAACTCGCCGTTGCGCAGGATGTTGAGGCCGTGCTTAAACAGCACGCCGGTAATCTTATAGACGAGGCCCGGCGCGTCCGGGCAATGAATCAGCAGGGTATTAGCCATAGAAGGGTAGGGTAGCGCCACAAGAATACAGAATGACGGCCACAAAAAAGCCACAGTAGAAGCTAGGGCTACAGAGCTGCCTACCTGTTACCGAACAATCAGCCAACGCAGCCTACCAATACGCCCCTCTCATGCTGAGCAAGCCGTATTGTTCGGCCAAAGCGCTCAGCAGCACACTGGGTAGGGTGGAAAAGGCCGAAAGTTACACTCGTCGTGGCCTAACCCAAAGGCGCTGGTGCCCGTTTGAAGGGCTATGAACGAAGAAAATAAACTGAGTCGTCGTCAGATAATCAGTGGGTTAGGCGCCAGTCTGGCCGTAGCTGCCGCGGCGCCGATGCTGTCGGCCGAAGCCGCTACCGCTACCGATAAGGCTGCTCCCGTTGTCCTCAAAGATCCTACTACCGCCTACCCCAAACCGCCTTTCAAGGCGCAAGAGCAACCCTGGCCAGCCTTGGCTAGCAAAATGGAGCCGCGCCCCGACCACGGCGAAACCAGCTATAAAGGTTCTGGCCGCCTGAAAGGCCTCAAAGCCCTCATCACGGGCGGCGACTCTGGCATGGGCCGCGCCGCCGCCATTGCCTACGCTCGCGAAGGGGCCGATGTGGCCATCAACTACCTACCCGCCGAGGAAGCCGACGCCAAGGAAGTTATCGACCTGATCAAGAAAGCGGGCCAGAAAGGCGTAGCTATTCCCGGCGACCTGCGCGACGAGGCCTTTTGCAAGAAGCTGGTAGATGACGCCGTGCGCCAGCTCGGCGGCCTGGATATCCTGGTGAGCAACGCGGCCCGGCAACAGTCGCACGAGTCGATTGCCGACATCAGCACCGAGCAGTTCGACTGGACCATCAAGACCAACATCTACGCGCCGTTTTGGCTGATGAAGGCGGCTCTACCTCACCTCAAGCCCGGCGCCAGCATCATCGGCACTACCTCCGTGCAGGCCACCGACCCCTCGGCCAACCTGTTCGACTACGCCCTGACCAAGGCGGCCACCACCAACTTCGTTCGTTCGCTGGCCAAGCAGCTCGGGCCGAAGGGCATCCGCGTGAACGGCGTGGCGCCCGGCCCCATCTGGACGCCCTTGCAGGTAGCCAAAGGTGGCTCTACGCCCGAGAAACAGAAAACCTTCGGCGAAGATACGCCCCTGGGCCGCCCCGGCCAGCCAGCGGAGCTAGGCTCTATCTACGTGCAGCTCGCCGACCCATTGGCCAGTTATTCTACAGGTCAGATCTTTGGTGCGGCCGGCGGCAACGGGTTGCCATAGCCATATAGCATATAGTTGTAATGAAAACGCCCCAGCGGATGCTGGGGCGTTTTCATTACAACGGGTTGTTCACTTTTAGTGCCTGAAATAGTCGCCCTGCTCCAGGTCGGCCAGAAGGGATTTGTGAGTAGGCTGCCAGCCCAGGCGCTGCTGCGTGAGGGCGCTGGAAGCAGCCAAGTCGAGGCCCGCGAAGCCCGCCATCCAGCCGAAATGCGCGCCAGCTTCTTCCGGCGACTTACTCACAACGGGCACGCCCAAGTGGCGGCCGATTACTTCAGCAATGGTCCGTATCGGAATACCTTCGTCGGCTACGCCGTGGTAGCGGGCGCCTGCCACGCCTTTTTCCAGCGCCAGCCGGTAGAGCCGGGCCGCATCGAGGCGGTGCACGGCGGGCCAGCGGTTATGGCCGTCGCCCACGTAAGCCGCTTCGCCCTTTTCGCGGGCAATGCTGATGAGGGTAGGCACAAAGCCGTGGTCGCCGGCATCGTGCACCGAGGCCGCCAGGCGTAGCACCATGGCCCGCACGCCCTGGGGCACCAGCGCTAGCGCCGCGTCTTCTGAGTGGCGCATGGCGGGCACCTTGGCGTCACGGGCATCCTCTTCGGTCAGCAACTCACCTTGCTGTGTGAGGCCAGCGAAGCCAGACGTAGCAATAAAGGGCCGGTTTGAGCCCGCCAAGGCAGCGCCCATGGCTTCAATGGCACGGCGGTCTGCTTCGGCCGCGGCGGCGTACTGCGTAAAGTCATGAATAAACGCGCAGTGAATGACCCCATCGGTTTCGGCGACGGCGCGTTGCAGGCTGTCGAGGTCGTTGAGAGAGCCGCGGTGTGCCTGAGCACCGGCAGCAGTTAAGGCCTGGACGGCTTCTTCGGAGCGAGCGAGGCCGAGCACCTGGTGGCCCGCGCCAAGTAGTTCCTGTACAACGGCCGAGCCTACGAAGCCCGTCGCGCCGGTAACGAAAATGCGCATATGTGTGGTTGTGTGAAGTGTGATGCTGATGACTCCACAAAAGTCCGGCAAGCAGAGCGTAGCACGTCTGCGCGGATCAAACCATCTACTGAAGAATTCAAACAAAGGAGAAGGGCGTTCTAAGAAAAAGCAGCCCGTCACGTCGAGCTGGTCGAGACGTGACGGGCTGCTTTTTGATGGGCCTCTTTCTTCCTACCCTTCTACCCCCGAAAGGCCCCTGGCACTAGCCCGGTCTGGCGCTTGAAGAAGTTGCAGAAGTGCGCCACATCGGCGAAGCCCAGGCTGTCGGCAATTTCCGAGACGGTCCAGGTGGTTTGTTTTAGCAGCATACGGGCTTCTTGGGCTACCCGGTTGCTGATGAGGGTGGTCGTGGTGTGGCCGGTAGTATCCTTAAGTGCCCGGTTGAGGTGGTTGACGTGCACGGCCAGGGCGTCGGCGTAGTCTTTGGCTGTGCGCAGGGGTAGCTGCTGCTGCGGGGTAGCCAGCGGAAACTGCCGCTCCAGCAGGTCAGTGAACAGCGCTGCTACTCGCGCCGAGGCGTTGTGCGCAGGCGTTTGGATAGGAACCGGCTGAAGTTTCTGCCCCGCATGAATCAGCTCCAATAAGTAAGCACGCAGCAGGTCATACTTGTAGGTATACGTGGAAGCCATCTCACGCTCCATTTTCTCGAAAATAGGAGCCAATGCAGCATGTTCGTCGGGGCTGAGGGGTAGCAACGGGCAACCGCCCGGTTGAAAAACGGGGAGTTCCTCCACAGCCAGCGCACCTTTCACAGGAAGTAGAAATTCTTCGGTGAAGATGCAGAAATGCCCCGTTTGGTTCTGGTCGTGGGGAAGCCAGCGGTAGGGCACTCGCGAGGTGGCAAACCACAGAGCCGGTCCCGCCACCTCCACGGCTTGATCGGCGTATTCGATGCGGCTGCGGCCCTGAATCAGGCTGATTTTGTAGAAGGCACGCCGGTCAAAGGTCATCGGCGGCCGCTCGTGACGCCGCCGCATCAGTACGGCCACGTTGAACACATTGAAATGGCCGATTTCCCGCTGCAAATCCGCTGGCGGCATCACGCCTGCGGCCCCATTATCCTGCTCCGCAATCTTGGTATAAAAGGCTTCGAGAGAGTTGGGGTCCATAACCAATGGTTGTAAAAATCAAAGGTAATGGTTTAGGCTGTACGAGTGGGTAGTAGCGACGAAGCGATAGATATAGTAGCAGGACGAATAGGTTCCCTAGGTTTTATCAGGCGGCGTAGTATCGGTTTGTCACTGGCGCGGCAGCGAAGACTCTAAGAATCTGTTTGCGTTAGTTGTTGCACGATGTAGAGACACATATGTGCGTCTCGTCGTTGAACGGTTTCGGCCACGAGGAGCAGACAACGAGACGCACATATGCGGCTCTACATCCTTTAAACGGTTATCCAATTTAACGCAACTAACGTCTTAAATACCTTCAATAGGTAAGTGTTGATTATCTGATGCTTACTTGAAATAAGGACACTTACAGCGCTAGTAGCGCCAGCTTACCATCGGCGCTGCTAACGAGCACGCCGCGGCCCAGCACGAGGCGGGGCGTGTTCACCATATCTTCGCCCAGAGCATACCGCCAGCGCACCTGCCGCGTGGTCTTGTCTATGGCAACCACCTGCCCAAACGTGGTACCGAATACCACCAACTCGCCGCCCACCACCGGCATGGAAGCTGAAAAGTCCTGCCCGAAGCCTGCATCCAGGCTCCAGGCCGGCTGGGGTGCCGCACCGGGGCGGGTGTGCCAAGCTACCACACTGTCCTGCATGGTCTTGGCAACGAGTAGGCCGCCTTGCGCATCACCGCCGAGCGACTCACGCACGCGCCAGCGGCCATCAGCGGCTACCGGTTGGCCGGTGTGCAGATCGAAGCCGTGTAGCTGCTCGTCGGGGGCCACGGTGTAAACGACGCCTTGCTGGATAACGGGCGTGCACATGGCCGGCGAGTAGTAGTGGCTGCGCTGCTCGTTGCGCCACTGCCAGGCCAGGGTGCCATCGGCTGCGTTCAGGGCGTAGAGCGTTTTGTTCCAGGTACCAAATACGATTTTGCCATCGGCCAGCGCCGGGGTGGCGGGTGGAAAGCCCGCCAGCTGGGTGTGCGTCCAGCGCACCTTACCGGTAGCCAGATCAAGGGCACGGAAGGTCAAGTCGCTACTGCCGATATAGACTGTGTTGTGGTCGATGAGGGGCGAAGCCAGCACGGCCCCGCCGGTTTTCACCCGCCACAGTACCCGGCCGGTGCGGGCGTGCAAGCAGTAGATCGTGCTATCGGCCGAGCCGAATACCACGCGCTGACCCGCCACGGCCGGTGAAGAGTAAATGGACTGCCGACTTTTAAACGTCCAGTTGGGGGTAGCATCACGCAAGGAAAGCGACTTAAACTCACCTAACAAGTTGCCGATCAACACCGAGTTCTTCCACACGGCGGGCTTGGCCACCAGGTTGCCGCGGTCCTGGTATTGCCAAATGGCTTTGCCCGAAGGGTAGGCTGGGGTAGGCAGTACGGGCGCTGCCGCTTGAGTTGCTACTCTGGGCGGCCGGCCCGCGGCAAACCGTGCCCACGGGGCCAGCGCCGGCTGCCCTGGCTGCACCATGCGCAGATGCACCGAGTCGGGCGTGACGGCTACCACGTTATAGGCCACGTTGCCTTCGCGCTGCTGCGCCGTGCGGGTCATGGCGCCGGGCAGGCCGCCGAAGTCAAACACCTGGTTCACGTGCCCGTGGCCGCAGAAAATAGCCTGCGTCCGGAAGTGGTGGAGCTGCGCGAGCACGGCGGGCGCATTACTTAGTTGGTCGTTGAGGGGGTAGTGCGCGAAAAACAGCACTGGTTGGGTAGGCGGTGTAGCGCGGGCCAGACTATCGAGCCAACGTAGCTGGTCCTGGGGAACGTAGCCGCGGCTCATGCGGCCATACGGGCCGGTACTCACGCCCACCAGGCGCACGCCCTGCACGTCGGCCACAAACTTCTGATCGTGCCACAACTGGTTGAAGGCCAGTCCGCCACTGGCCGACCAGCCGGTATCGTGGTTGCCGGGCAGGCAATAGTAGGGCTTGTTGAGCTGATCGAGCAGGGCTTTGGCTTGTTGGAGTTGATCGGTGAGGCCGAAGTCGCTCACATCACCCGTCACCACCACAAAGCGGATGCGCGGGTTGCGGTTGATATCGGCCACAATGCGCGCCAGGCTCTTGTCGTTGCCGGCCTTGCCAATGTGGGTATCGGTAATCAGGGCAAAGCGGAGGGTGTCAGCCGGGGTGGATTGCGCCAACGCGCCGGCACTCGGCCAAAGCAGGCAGATAGTCAGCAGGCGAAACAGGAAACGAATAGACATAGGTAGGAGCGAGTCGTAAACAGAAGGGCTGCCGAACCGTGGCAGCCCTTTGTCAGCGTGAGTGGTTGAAGAACAGGTATTTCAGTAGCTGATACCTACTTCGAAAAGCGCAGCTCGGCTACCACCGGGCGGTGGTCCGACGCGTAGGTTTCGGCCACTACCTGGTGGCTCACCACCTGAAAGCGGGCCTGCGGGGCGAACGTGATGAAGTCGATGGCCTTGGTGGGCGTCACCACCGGGATGGTAGGCGCGCACGACTGACAGGTAGGCTTGAGAGCAGTAACCACCTGCTGCATCACCGGCGAACTGGCCTCCGCGTTGAAGTCGCCGGCTACCACGAACGGCAGCTTCTCCGCCTGCGCCAACCGCACCAGTTCCGCCGCTTGCAGCTGGCGGTTCTGGTCGGTGCGCTGGGCGTCGAAGTGGGTGCAGCCGACGCGGATTTTCTGGCCCGAGGGTAGGGAAATGGTGGCCGCAGCCAACACGCGCGGCTCGCCGTTGGTGCCGTCCTGGGTAGGCAGGCGGTGCACAATGGTGTCCTGCAAGGGGTAGCGCGAAAGCAGCGCCACGCCATAGGCGCCGCCGTCGTGCGGAATGGCCCTGCCGAAGTAGGCGTGCATGTGCAGTTGCTCGGCCAACTCGCGGGCCTGGTGGCTGCCGGTGCCCGAGCGGCCGGTGTGCACGTCTATTTCCTGGAGCATCACCACATCGGGGTGTTGGGCCTCAATGGTGCGCGCAATGGCGGGTAGGTCGATGACGCCGGGGCGGCTGGGCGGGCTGCAATGGTGCACGTTGTAGCTCATCACGCGCAGGGTAGGGGCCGGCGCCACGGGTGCAGGGGCCAGTGGGGTAGGTGTTGGGTCGGCCGATTTGGTGGCGCTGCACGCCAGCAGTAGCGGCAGGAGGCAGGAAAATAGGTTCTTCATACTACCAGCCAGGATTCTGGCCCAGGTTTGGGTTGCGCTCCAGCTGCACCAGCGGCATAGGCCACAGATAGTTGCGCGAAGCTGTGAAGGTGCGGTTGCGGTTGACGATGATGAAGCCGTTGGCATCGGTGGGCTGGTTGGCAACGTCAGCGGCCGAGCGTGCCCAGGCTTTCTTCATGCCCTTCACGTCCTCGGCCAATAGGTTGCCCTGCTGCCAGCGCAGGATATCGAAGTAGCGCTGACCTTCCAGCGCCAGCTCCACGCGCCGCTCGCGGCGTAGCTCGGTGCGCACGTCCAGGCCGTTGGTGGTCAGCTCCGCGAGGTTCATGGCGCGCATGCCCACGCGCTGTCGTAACTTGTTGATGGTCAGGTCCACATCGGCCTGCGTGAGCTTGTTTTGCTCCAGGCGGGCTTCGGCGTAGATCAGCAGCACCTCGGCCAGGCGAATCAGGTGAATATCGTTGGCGTCGCGGCTAACCTGCCCTACCGTGCTCAGCTCCACGTACTTGGTGAAGTAGTAGCCGGTGATGGTGACCGAGCCGCGGCGGTCGGAGCGGAACTTGGGCGTGGTATACACGGCCGGGTTGGTGTTCTGCGGATTGCCGTCGAAGCGGCCGCCCCAGGCCGCGCCGGGCTGCAAGATGGTTTGCACCATGCGCGGGTCGCGGTTCTTGAACACGTCGGCATACGTGGTATCCTTATACAGCGGCGACTTGTCGATGGGTAGGCCATCACTGCACAAATAGCTATCCACCAACGATTTCGTGGGGTTCCAGCGGGCGTTTTGGTCGGGCACCTGAATCTCGCGGCTTAGGTTGTGCATCGAAATGTCGGCCAGGTGGGTGCGGGCCAGAATGGTTTCCTTGTTGGCGCCGGCCGCCAGCTTGCCAGCGTAGGTGAACAAGTTGCGGTAGGCGTTGGCGGTGCCGCCAGCGGTGTAGAGCTGGTATACGCCCAGGTCCATCACGGCTTTGGCGGCCTGCTCGGCCGCGGCGTAGCGCTGGTTTTGCAGGGCCACGCGGGCCTTCAGGGCCAATGCCGCGCCCCGGCTAATGCGGCCCAGATTGGCTCCCGTAGGAATGGCGGCGGGTAGGGCGGCCGCGGCTTCGTCCAGCTCTTTCAGCATGAAGTCGACCACCTCGGCGCGGGGCGTGCGGGTGCCGTACACCAGCGGGTCATCGATTTCCAGCGGGGTTGTCACCAGCTGCACGTCGCCGTAGAAGGCCGTGAGGTAGCTGTAGAGATAGGCCCGAATCACGCGCACCTCGGCGGCCAGGGCTTCCTTGCGGGCGGGGTCGGTCACTTCGGCGCGCTGGTAGTTGGCCAGAAAGGCGTTGCAGCGGCGGATACCGTCGTAGCTACCCGTCCACTCGTTGTTGAGGGCGCCTATGTCGTTGGTGAAGTTGCCGCTGGCAATGCGCTGGTAGTCCGTGACAGAAGGCCAGATGGTGTTATCGCCCAGATTCTCCATGTCTACCGTGTTCTTGGCTTTCAGGTAGGCGTAGCAGGCATCGGTGGCTAGGCGTAGCTGTTCTTCGTTTTCCCAGTAGGTTTCGTCCACCAGCTCGTCCAGCGGCACGCGGTCCAGAAAATCATCCTGGCAGGCGCTGGTCAATAAGCTCAGGCCTAGTAGGCTGTATACTACAAAACGTTTCATATCAAGAAGAAGGAAAAGACTATTGAAGCGTGACATTGAGGCCGAACACCACCGTTTTCACCTGGGGGTAGAAGCCGCCCTGGCTCACCGGCGACTCGGGGTCGTAGCCGTAAAAGAAATCCGAGCGCGTGAAGAGGTTGTCGGCCGAGGCGTAGAGGCGCAGGCGGCTGACGCGCACCCGCTGGGTGAGGGAGGCGGGTAGGGTGTAGCCCACCTGCACGTTTTTCAGACGCAGGTAGCTGGCGTCTTCCAGCCAGTAAGTAGACAAGCGCTGGTTGTGCGACTGTTGGTAGGTGAGGCGCGGGTAGGAGCCGCCGGTGTTCTCGGGCGTCCAACGGTCCAGGTGAATCTCCTGGGGCAGGCTACCCTCGCTGATGTAGGCGTGGCGGGCAGGCCCGTAGATGTACCCATCGGCCTGGCCTACCCCCTGAAAGAAGATGGTGGCGTCTATCCCGTGCCAGGCGGCGTTGGCCCGCACGCCGTAGGTGTAGCGCGGAATGGCGCTGCCAATTACCTTCCGGTCTTGGTCAAGGGAAATCACACCGTCGCCGTTCAAGTCCTTGTAAATCAGGTCGCCGGGCTGCACCGGGTCGCCGGCAAGTACCGGGAAGCGCGGCGTGTAGCGGTTGGTGCCGGCGTCGAGGTCGAAGTCGGAGGTCTGCGCAATGCGGTCGGCCACCAGACCGTAGAAGGCGTCGATGGGCTCGCCCAGGAAGCGCACCCGGTCGCCGAAGGTAGGCGGCGTGCCGCCCAGGCTCACTACTTTGTTGCGCACGTCGGAGAGGTTGCCCGACAGACCGTAGGTGAATTGGCCTACTTGGTCGCGCCAGCTGGCCTGCACTTCCCAGCCTTTGTTTTCCACCTTGCCGGCGTTCTGCGACGGCTCGGTGGCGCCCAGCACGTCGGGCAGCGCCACGCGCAAGAGAATATCGTTGGTGCGGTTGATGAAATAATCCCCGCTCACTGTCAAACGGTTGCGCAGCAGGCCCAGGTCAATACCTACATCGGTTTTCTGCACCGATTCCCAGGTGAGAAGCGTATTAGGGATGTCGGTTTGGGCGTAGCCCAGCGTTTGCTGGTTGCCGATGGGCATGGTGCTCACCGGCCCAATGGTAGCCAAGTAGGGATAGTCGCTTCCTACCAGGTCGTTGCCCTGGGTGCCGTACGACGCCCGGATTTTGGCCAGCGGCACCACGTCCCGCAGCCCCGCAAAGAAGGCTTCCTCCGAGAAAATCCAGCCCACGGAACCCGAGCCGAACAGGTTCCAGCGCACATCGGGCGAAAAGCGTGAAGAGCCATCGTAGCGGAAGTTGCCTTCCAGCAGGTAGCGGTCCTTGAAAATGTAGTTGGCCCGGCCAAACACCGAGCGCAGCGCGTTCTGGTAGGCCTGCCCGTTATTCAGCTGATTTTCAGTGCCCAAATTAATGGCACCCACGCTTTGCGTCGGCAACGATTGGCGGCTGGCCGTTAGGTCTTCCCCTACCGTCGATTCCTGCGAGGCAGCCAGCAGCAGCTTCACGTCGTGCTGATCGGCAAATCGCTTCTCGTACTCGGCCATCCCGATAAAGGTCTGGTAGGTACGCATGTAATTGGCCCCGCTGATGGTGTTTTTGGCGTTAGTCTGATAAATCAGCGAGTTATCGAGGGGGCTGTAGTAGTTGATGGTCTTGGAAAAAATGTTGCGCTTGGAGCTGTAGGTCACCAGCCCGTACTGCCCGCGCAGCCGAAAGCCGTCGAACAAACGCAGGGTGCCGCGCATGTTGGCCGTTAGTTCCTGGGAGCGGAAGTTGTTGGTGCCGCCGTCGGTGGTGACAGCCACGGGGTTGCGCTGCCCACCAATGTAGCCCCAGCCCCCGGTGGTGAAGCGCACCGGCACCAGCGGCAGAATCTGCAACGTGGCGTATAGCGGCCCCGAGTTCGACCCTACACCCTCCGACGAGCCCTGCACTTCGCGGTTGATATAGCCCAGGTTGGCGTCCAGGTCCAGGCGGTCGGCTAGAGTGGTGCTCAGGCGCACGCGCACGTTGTTGCGCCGGGCCTGGTAGTTGTCGCCGGTGATGAGGCCGCCCTCTTTGAGGTTGCCGTAGGACAGGTAGTAAGTCAGGTTTTTGGCCCCGCCGTTCAGGCTCACGTTGTGGTTTTGCTGGGGGGCGCTTTTCTTATATATCTCGTCAATCCAGTTGGTGTTGGCGAAGTAGTTGGGGTCGGAGCCATTGCGGGCCGTTTCTATTTCGGCGTCGGTGTAGGTAGGCACCCGGCCCACGTTGCGCTGGGCCTCGTTCAGCAGGGTCATGTAGTCCACCGAGCCTAGGGTCTTGGGAAGGGCGGTGGGCGTCTGAAAACCGATGTAGTTGGTGTAGGTGAGGGCCGGGGCCGCGCCTTCTTTGCCGCGCTTAGTGGTCACCAAAATTACCCCGTTGGCCCCGCGCACCCCGTAGATAGACGACGAAGCCGCATCCTTCAGCACCGAAATCGACTCGATGTCATTGGGATTCAGAATGTCCAGGTCACCGCCCGGCACGCCGTCAATCACCACCAGCGGGTTGGCATTGCCCAGCGTGCCTATCCCCCGAATACGAATGGAGTTGCCGTTACTACCCGGTAGGGCCGAGGAGTTGACCACCGTTACGCCCGGCATCAGGCCTTGCAGGGCCGAGGTAGGGTTGGTGATGGGGCGGTCGGCAATGTCAGTGGCGCTGATGTTGCTCACGGCCCCGGTCAGGTTCACCTTTTTCTGGGTGCCGTAGCCGACCACCACCACCTCCTCCAATGACTTGGTATCGGGCGCCAGCCGGATGTTGACGGTGGCGCGGTTATCCAGCGCCACTTCCTGCGTCAGATAGCCAATGAAGGAGTACACCAGCGTGGTCGCGCCGTCGGACACCGTCAGCTGGTAGCGGCCCTGGGCGTCCGTCACGGTGCCGGTGGTGGTGCCCTTCACCAGCACGTTCACGCCGGGCAGGCCGCCGCCCGCCTGGGCATCCAGCACGGTACCTTCTACCACGCTGGCCGGGGCGGCGCTGGTAGATTTGGTGATGGGTAGGGGCTCCACCAGGATGCGCTCGGCCACCACGCGGTAGCGCAACTGCAAGGGTTGTAGCACCCGGTTCAGCACGTCGTCGAGCTGCTCGTTGGTGGCCTCCACCGTCACTTTGCGGTCCAGGGGTAGGGTGTTGGCGTAGGCAATGGGCACGTGGGCCACAGTGCTGAGCTTCTGCAAGGTCTGGCGCAGCGTCTTGCCTTGTAGCTGCACGCTAACCCGCTGATGAATATTGAGTTGTGCCTGCTCGGGCGAGGTCCACGCTACCAGCGTCAGGCTCAGCAGGCCCAGGCAAACCGGTCGCGTCAAGACGCACCGAGCCGCCCCCATGCGGGAGTAGAAATTTTTCAGCATACTTTTGAAAGGTTTGTTTTTAGATGATTCCGCGGCGGCTATGTCCAGTAGCTGCCGGGGCAGGCCAGGGGCCGGGCGTGTTTGCCGCACGTCCGGCTCTTTTTTTAGGGGTAGGGAAAAGGTTGAAGCGCGTAAGCAGGTGAGAAAAACAAATCAACAGCCTGCACCCTGTAGGATAACATGCTGTTCTTGAAGTGTATAAGTGCTGCCCGTAAGGGCGGAGAGAATTTCTAACGCATCGGTCAACGGCTCCTGGCCAAATTCCACCGTGAGCCGGCACCGCAGCAGTTGCTCCGAGTTCAGCGTGATGCGGACGCCGTAGCGCTGCCCCAGCTTGTCCACGATTTCGGGCAGCGCAGCTTGGTCGAATACCAGGCGGCCCTGCTGCCAGGCAATGCTTTGGGCGGGGGTAGGGGCCGGCTCCACCGTCAGCCAGTACGCGGCCAGCACCGCCTTTTGCGCGGGGCGCAGCGTCACGGCCCGCGTACTGGCTGAGTCCTGTACTACCACTTTGCCCGTTAGCACCGTCACTTCCTGCTGCCGGGCGTGGGGGTAGGCATACACGTTGAAGCTGGTACCCACCACACGGGTGCGCAGCCGGCCACTGTGAATAATGAAGGGATGCGCTGGGTCTTTGGCCACTTCGAAATACGCCTCGCCGCGCAGCTGCACCTCCCGGGTGTTTCCCTCGAAAGTGGTGGGGTAGGACAAAGTGCTGTTGCCGTTGAGGTGCACCACGCTGCCATCGGCCAGCACCAGGCGGGCTCTCTGGCCAGCGGCTGTGTGCTGCTGCCGGTAGTCCACAGTAGGCGTTGGGCGGGCGCTCCGCAGCCAGTACGCCGCCCCGGCCACCAGCAGCAGGGCCACCATAGCCGCCACGGATAGCCACCGCATCGGGCGGCGCGCTACGGCAGGTGCCGGGATAGGGGCCAGCGCATTCAGGCGGGCCTCTAGGGCGGCTACGGCCGCCGGCGCCGGATGCTGGGGTAGGCGGTGGCGCTGCAACGCGGCGTAGTGGTCCAGCACTTCCTCTAGCTGCGCCGGGGTGGCATGCAGCAGCCACTGCCGAAAGGCCAGGTGCTCGGCCTCCGTGTGCCGGCCCGCCGCGTATTTTTCCAGGAAGGCGTGATAGTGGTGCGCGTCCATACAGCTGATTTCGCCCTTAAGACGAACAACTGCGGCCCGCGGCCCCTTTGATCACAAAAAGGTAATATGCGGTGTGGGCTGGTTTAAAGCGTATACAGCGCCCACCAGAACGACAACGACTGCCAGGAGACTGTTTGCCTTAGCTAAAAGGCCGCTGGAACGGTGTAGAGACGCATAGCGTCTCGTCGTTGAACTATACGGCGCGGACGGCAAGACGCGAATACGCGTCTCTACACCGTGCAATCAATAACGCAAACAGCTTCTTAAAAAACGCTCGGCAGTAGCCCGCAGATAGCCAGCTGCACCACGGCATCGCTGTGCAGCAGCAGGTTTTTCTTCACGTAGTCGATGGCGGCGTACAGCTGCTTCTTCACCACCGATTTAGAGATATCCAGCCGCTGCGCAATTTCGTCCAGCGACAGTTCTTCCTGGGTACGCAACAGGAAAATCTGCCGGCGCTTGGTGGGCAATTGCCGGATCAGGGCCTGGGCCTGCTCGTGGTATTGCTGGTTGATGAGTGCCTGATCGGCGGGCTGCCCGCAGGGGGTAGCGGCCGCGTGCACCTCGGCGTAGGCACTGAGCTGCCGCTGCTGCTGTCGCACCTCGTCGTACACCAAATTCTTGGCGGCGCGGTACAGATACTGCCGAAAGCTGGCAATGGCCGGCAGCTGCGCCCGCCGCTCCCAGATGGCGATAAATACTTGCTGCGCCAACTCCTGCGCCGTTTCCTCGGAGCGCGTGAAGAGAAAAATATAGCGCTGCAACCCATGCAGATACGTGCTGTAGAGCTGCGTAAAGGCCCGTCGGTCACCGGTGGCTACGGCCGCGAGCAGCCTACTCTCTTCGTGTGGAAAGTTCATGCCCGTAGTTTTTACGAAGATACTCGACAGGGTAGGGTAGGAGTGGTTACTGAATCGTTACCAGATTGTTATTCCTTATCGGGGTGGTCGTTGCCCGGCGGGATAGCACTATGCAGCTTGCGCCCGCGAGGTAGGGAGGAAATCCTACCGTATTGGCTGCTTAACTGTCCTGCCGCTCTCTCCTCGGCGCGGCGGGCTGGTGCGCGCCTTCTGGTCGGAGCTGCCTCGGCACAGCCGCGCGAGTGCGTGCGTTCTATCGCTGTAAGAAATTCTATAATACTCTACTAATCATTTGATAATACGCTGCTCCTACTTTTGGCTTTCCGTGCTAATTCTTCAGTTGCTATGGCCAAAAAAACTACTTCTATAACGATTACCCGCCGGGAGTTTATCAAGCATACCGCTGTGGTTTCGGGCGGGGTGGCGCTGTTGCCAACCCTACTCAGCAGCTGCAACGACGACAACGAGGACCTGCTAAACTATACCGGCGACTTTGGTTTCCGGGAAGGCGTGGCCAGCTTCGACCCCAGCCAGAACAACGTCATCATCTGGACCCGCTACACCCCGGCCGACAACGAAACCGGCGACGCGACCATCCGCTGGGAAGTGGCCGAAGACGGCGGCTTTGCCACGGTGAAAGCCTCGGGCAACCTCACCGCCACGGCCGCCAATGACTACACCGTGTGGACCGATGTGCCGGCGCTGACGGCGTATAAGAAGTATTACTACCGCTTCCGCAACGACCAAACCCGCGCCGAATCGGTGGTGGGTGAGACCCGCACGCTACCCGGCAACGGGCAGGCCAGCAGCGTGAAGCTGGCGGTGGTGTCGTGCGCCAACTACCAGGCTGGGCTATTTAACGTGTATGGCGCGGTGGCCGAGTCGGATGCCGATGCGGTAGTGCACCTGGGCGACTACATATACGAATATGGCGCGGGCGGCTACGGCACCAACAGCAGCACGGCTACGCTCAACCGCGCCCACCTGCCGGCCACCGAAATCCTGTCGCTCAGCGACTACCGCACGCGCTATCGGCAATATCGCTCCGACAAGCAGTTGCAGCGCGTGCATCAGCTCAAGCCTTTTATTGCGGTGTGGGACGACCACGAGGTAACCAACGATGCCTACACCGACGGGGCCGAAAACCACCAGGCCAACGAGGGCAGCTTTGCGCAGCGCAAGCAGTTTGCCCAGCAAGTGTGGCACGAGTACCTGCCGGCCCGCGTGAGCGACAAAACCAAAATCTACCGCCGTTTCGACCTGGGCGGCTTGGCCAACCTGCTGATGCTCGACACCCGCCTGGTAGGCCGCAACCAGCAGCTGAACCTGGGTAGCTACTTTAGCAGCACCGGCGCCTTCAATAGCGCGGCCTTCGGGTCGGCGTGGCTGAACCCGACCCGCACGATGTTGGGTACGGAACAACGCAGCTGGCTGACGGCAGCCCTAGCCGGCAGCACAGCCAAATGGCAGGTGCTAGGCTCGCAGGTGCTGATGGGTAAGATGTATATTCCGGCCGAGTTGCTGCCGCTGGTGGCCCAGCTCACGAGCGGTGCTACCCCCGCCTTGCTGACGCAATACGCCACCGTAGCGGCCCAGCTGCTCGCCATCAAAAGGCGCATCGCGGCCAGCGACCCTATCGTAACGGCCGCCGAGCGGGCCCGCGTGGAAACGGTGCTACCCTACAACCTTGATGCCTGGGACGGCTACCCCGCCGAGCGGGAAGCCATTCTGGGGGCCGTGGGCAGCGGCAAGAAGCTGGTATCGCTGGCTGGCGACACGCACAACGCTTGGCACAGCGACCTGCGCACTAGCGGCGGCACGGTGGTAGGGATGGAGTTTGCTTGCTCGTCGGTATCGTCGCCGGGGTTTGAGGCATTCCTGGGCTCCGATCCGGCTACCATTGGTGCTTTCGAGCAGCTCAACACGGCCCTCATCAACGACTTGCACTACCTCGACGCCTCGCACCGGGGCTTCGTGGAAGTAAGCTTCACGGCCACCAACGCCACCTCTACCTGGAAATACGTGGAGGGGCTAGCCACCGAAAGCACGGCGACTACCGTGGGACGAACCGTTACGGTATCGTAGCAGCGTGTTCTCGCTAGGGTAGGTTGCCAGGCGGTTGCTCCCGATGGGGGCATCTCGTGGGGCTCAGTGGCATTGCTGCGCCCGCATGGCACGGCGGTGCTGCACGTCCGCGCCATTGGCCTGCACACTCGCCCGGCTACGAGCATCTGGCGCTACACCAGGCAGCATGGCTACGACTTGCCAACCAAAGACAAGGGCTTTCCGCCCTGCGTGGTAGCCATGCAACATGCACAGGTACCAGTAGCCAAACTGGACGAATTCCTATTAGCCCAGCTGCCGCAGTTGCAAGAGTTTCTAGCAAAGCCACAGACGGAGTTTGGGGTGCTGGTGCTGTGGTTGGGGTAGGCATGTAAATTTCAGCTCAGATGCCGGTAGGCTTACCGTCGATGCTGCGGGCGTTGCGGGTGTGCCAATACTGCGCTACCTGCTCGGGGCCGCGCTGTTCCATGTAGTCGTTCAACTCGTCGCGCTCGGCCCGGTAGTCGAAGAACGGCACGGCCATGCCGCAGGAGGTCTGCACGAGGTCCACCTCGACTACTACTATCTGCCGGGAGCCAGGCAGGGGCGGGAACAGGGGGAGCAGCTCGGTCCACTCCGCGTCGCGGGGGTGGTACACGGTGGCGGTGCCGTAGAGGCGCAGGATGTTGGGCTTGCCCTCGAAGGCGCACCACATCAGGGTAATGCGGTTTACCTCCAGCAGGTGTGCGGCGGTTTCGTTGCCGCTGCCGGTCAGGTTCAGCCAGGCCACGCGGTTGACATCGAGCACGCGCAGGGTATCCTGGCCCTTGGGCGAGATATTGACGCGCCCATCCGCGGCGGCTGTGCCCACGAAGAACACGTGTTGCCGCTCGATAAAGGCCTGGGTTTCGGCGCTGATGGCGGGGTATTGCTTGCCCATGCAGGGAAGGAATTTAGCTGGATAACAAGGTAGAATCCTTAGTTATAGAGGCCAAGCCTTGTTTCAAGGTTAGTCACGCATTGCAATAGGCATGTGCTTACGTAGTTAGTCTCTGCCAATATAACTGAAGAGGTTTTATTCTTAAAATATGCTGAATAATTCAATCATATGTTAATTATTAGGGACTTGATAAGTATATATATTTGTTGTTAAAGAAGGGAAGGCTTTTTCCACTAGACTGTTAAACTTCTCTTTGTCATGCTGTGCGCGGTATAAGCTGCTATTCTTAACAATATATCGGAACATATTTCTCCAAATTCTCTGTAAAACAGATGTTTTTGATGATATTATGTATTTAATAAATTCAAGCATAATCAGTGTTATGAAAAATAAATTTTCATTTTGTCCTAAGATTTTCTTTGTATAATAAGATGTAAATGGTATCACTATGATAATAATAAATATATCAATTGCTCTAGTATAAAAAAGGGTACTTTTTAATATACGCAAAATTTCTTGATTTTGCATGTTGAGCATGTTGTCAAAATCATTATTGCGTTTTCTTGCTGCATCTAAAGTAGAACTTAAATCTTCTACTTTTTTATCCATTTCTGTTGTGGCAAACTCTTTGAACGATACATGCTTTATATCACTGTCTTCTATTTTAGCATCCAAGTATCTTTTGTCAATGTATGCTTTAATTATATCAATTGCTCTGTCAGAATCAGATGTTACACTCTGTAAGCTACTGACAAACCTTAGAATTTCTTTGCCTGCATATTTGTATGCAGTAGTTCTCTTCTTTAAAAAGCTAGCGAAAGTTGAAAAGTCAATTGCAGAAGCTTCACCAGATAAACAGCTATGTAATAAATAGAGCTGGCTTGGAAGGATAGTTTCAGCAATACGGCTATTAGTGTCGAGTATCTGATTTAATGATTTATCTGTTGTTAGATAGAAAGACTTGACGTCGGCATAGTTGTGGTTATTAGAACCTCTAAGGTTTTGCACACTCAATATGTTGTTTGCATCAACTTCAGAAGCTTCGCGTGTGTAATAGCTTCTTGTTTTGTGTTTTTCATTCCATATAGCGTCTGAAATACTTTTTATTTTGCCAGCCTCGAATTTCATTTCCTTTTGCTCAATATTGTATTTTTTGCAAAAAGCACTGAAATCAGCTAATAATTGCGTATCATATAAAGATGGTTTTGATACTATGCCAGCGGCTTGATATGCTAAATAGTGGGAAACAAAATCTTGATTGAAGCGAATGCTGTTGTCAGAAAAAACTTCTTGTGCAAGTTTTGTATCAACCCCGTATAGAACTTTTTCTAAAAATTGAGCAGACTTCGATAGTTTTTTTCTGAACTCCTTATTAGTGTGATTGGTTATTATAAATTTTATTCCTTGATGATGGCACATGTCAAAGAGCTGCTCTAGATTGGCCTTTCTTTCTGGTCCTCCAACACCAAGATATCTAAATATGACATTAGTATCTATTAAGTAAGTTTTATTAGAAAAAATATTAGCAGAAAAATTCTTTACTCCCTTGCCAGAAGTTACAATGGCAAATTCGACTGCTTTAAGGAAGTGCTTAAATAGAACATTGTTTTTCTCTGTATCCTTTTCGTCCAGAAAATCATTGAAAAGTTTAATGTTTTCTAATGAAAATTTTGTATCTAAATTTTTTGATATTATAGATTTTATATTTTCGGATGCAAATGAATTTATGTTTTCGTAAACAGAAATGTTTAGCATCTCAAGTAGGACAGGTCCTACTCCTTGATCATAATTTTTTGAATGTAAAAATTTATTTATTTGTTTAGATATATCATTTTCTGCTAAATTTCTGTTTATATCTTCTCGCTTTGTTCCTGACAAACTCAAGTATACTAATTCAACATCTGCCCTTTTTTGAATATTTTGGGATTTGTCTACAATTGGTAAAAATTGCTCTAAATGAATTGGTATTCCTAGATAAGTACTGGTATAACTGTAAACATCACTGACAGTAACTTCATCCTCTTGATCAAACAAGAAGTCAATAACTACAGATTCAACTACTTGATTAAAGTTAGCTGCCGTACTATCTTCCAGCATGCAGTTAAGTCGAAACAAGTCGAATCCTGTAGCCACCTGTTGAGTACTTTGTGTGATTTTCATTCTATTTCTAAAAAGATCTACAGAATAGCAATTTCTATAAAATTTTCTTGTTAAGACTTTGTAAATACTATTGATTTTAGTGTATTTTATGACTATGCCAATGTGAATAGCATATTGGAAGAATTGAATATTTTATTGGTGGCTACTCCCGCTTCAGCGCCTCCCGAATCCCGCTCAACCCACCGGCAATGCTTTCCAGCTTATCCAGTATTTGAAGGAGCTGGCCGGCGCCGGAGTTGCGGAGGTTGTTGCGGAAGGTGGCTTTGATTTCCTGCCAGCGGATTTGCTCGGCGGGGGTGAGCCAGCCCAGCAACTCGCGCAGCTTGAGCAGGTTGGCTTCGGTGGCGCTGGTGAGGGTTTGAGCTTCGCTGGCGTAGTGGGCGGCCAGTAGGTCTGTTATTTCCTGGTCGTTCATCACGGGGCGCACCTTCTCGGCCAGCTTGTTCATGTTGCGGTAGGAGCCTTGCAGCTTGAAGGGCGGCTCGGTGCGGTAGGCGTCGGCCTGGGCGGCGCTGGCAATGTAGGCGGCATTCACCTGGGCCACCACGTCGCGCAGGCGCAGCAGCTTTTGCAGCACGGCCACGTACTCGTTCAGCTCCTCGGGCGAGTGGTTGCCCTCCAGGCTCAGGCCGTCTTGCTGCCCGGTTTCGGCGAGGCGGATGAGGGCGGGCACGTCCTGGGGGCTTTGGGTGGCGAGGCGGCTGAGGGCGGCGTTGCTGGTAAGGGCGTTTTCGAGGTAGGAGAGGCGGAAGGCTTCCTCGGAGCCCGCGGTCAGGATGTCGCCGAGGTTGTAGATGTCGGCGCGGTTGGCCAGCATGTCGGGCAGCTGAAACACGTCGCCGCTTTCGGTGTAGGGGTTGCCGGCCATCACCACCGCCACCTTGCGGCCGCGGAAGTCGTAGGTGCGGGCGCGGCCCTCGTACACGCCCTCAATCTTGCGCTGGGCGTCGCAGAGCGAGATAAACTTCTGCAAAAACTCGGGGTGGCAGTGCTGAATGTCGTCCACGTAAATCATCACGTTGTCGCCCATCTCGAAGGCCAGGTTTAGCTTTTCCAGCTCCTGCCGCGCTCCGGCGTTGGGCGCCTGGGCGGGGTCTACGCTGGTCACGGCGTGCCCAATGGCTGGCCCGTTGATCTTCATGAAAATGAGGCCCAGCCGATTCGCCACGTACTCCATGAGGGTAGTCTTGCCGTAGCCGGGCGGCGAAATCAGCAGCAGCAGGCCCATGAGGTCGGTACGCTTGCCCTCGCCCGCCGTCCCGATCTGCTTGGCCAGGTTGGCCCCGATGAGGGGTAGGTACACTTTATCAATCAGCTGATTGCGCACAAACGACGTGAGTACCCTCGGGCGGAAATCTTCCAGGCGCATGTCCTGGGCAGCCCGCACCAGGAGCTGCTTCTTCAACTCCTGAAACTGCTCGAACTGCGGTACCAGCACCCGGTCGTAGTGCAGCAGCCGGCGACGGAAGTTGGGGAAGTTGAGGAGGTAGGTACGGTCGTCGGAGAGACGCGGGTGCGTGCCCTGGAAATCGGCGAGGACTTCGCGGGTAGGCGTGTGGATGACGCGAGTGGGGTCGAACGTGCCAGTGAGTAGGAGGACGGCTACCTCACCCCCCGACCCCCTCTCCTCGGGGAGAGGGGGAGCCAGACGATTGTTGTTCGACGGTTGTTGATTTTCTCCTTGAACTTGGGTTTGTGATACACCAGTGCCGTTTGCTGACGTCTGACTCCCCCCTCTCCCCGAGGAGAGGGGGGCTGGGGGGGTGAGGTCCACCGCCTGCACCCACTGCCGCACCAGCTGGAACTGCGCTACCGGCTGGTCCTGGAGTTGGCCGATGGACTGCTGGAACAGCTCTGTGGCCTGGCGCTCCTGTAGCTGCTTCTGAAACTGCTGGTACAGCTCGGCGACTTCCTGGGAGATGATGAAGGGGTTTTTGGGTTTTGGTTCTTGGTTTTTGGTCAGTTCTGATGTTGGAGAAGCACTACTTACCTGCGTCAGCGAAGCAAACAGGTAGTCGCCGGCTTCGGCTACCTGGTCTGGCGTAAACAGGCCGGTTTCGCGGGCGAAGGTTTCCACGGCGGCTTGCAGCTCGGTTTTCAACTGGTCGAACTCCTGCGAATCGGGAAAGACTTGCAGCAGCACGCCGATGCCCTGTAGCTGCCGCTCCCAGTGGGCGCGCTGGTCGGGGTCGGCGAAGCGCAGCCAGTAGAGGGCCGCGGCGGCGCGGGTGTCGGCGGGGTAGCGGAGTAGGCCGGCTGTGCGGGCGAGGCGCACCAGGGCCGTGAGCAGCAGGGCCGCATCGTGGTCGTGCACGCCTTTGAGGTAGCCTTCCTGGTAGCGCGCAGCCATAAACTGCTGCACGTAGGCCAATAGCTCCGCGTTGCTGAGGCGGCCTAGCTCAGTTACCGACAGCACGGCCGGACGACCGGCTTCGGGGTTGGCGGGGGTAGGGCGCTGAGCCGCTTGCAGAATGCGCCAGGCCAGAAACTCGGCCCGGTACACGTCCTGATTTTCCGATACCACCGTTTGCTCCCACACGGGCTTGGCCGCCAGCAGGGTAGGGTCGGTTATTTTCTGGAAAAAGTTGGTGCCCGTGAGGTGGTAGTGCAGGGCGTCGTCGCGCAGCACCACGGTCAGCTCCAGGGGCTGGGTGTTCACGGTGAAAGCGTGGGGACCAAATTTGAGGGTCTGGCCGCCGTCGGCGAACAAGTCAGCCCGGTCGCGGAGCTGGCGTACGGCGTCTTCGCGCAGGGTTTTCAGCCGGCTCTGCACGTCGTCGGCCTTCACCGAGTCGCCGAGGTTCAGCAGCTCCTGGGCGGTGTGGCGCACCTTCTCCACCATCACATCGGCGGCAAAGTACCCATTGATGTCCGCCACCGATTCCAGGCGGGCGAGGCGGCTTTGCACCGCTTTCAGCAGCCGCTCCGCCGATTGCAGCAAGGCAGTGGCGCGCTGGTTGCGGGCGGCCACCAGGGACGTTTTCTTCGCCTCGAAAGCTTCCACTACCTGCTCGCGCCGGGTGGTGAGCTGCTCGATAAACTGGTCGAAGTCGGGGAAACGACCTTCCAATTCTTCGAGCTGCACCATGAGCTTGGTCAGGTACTCGTCGCATTTGGCGGGCGTGTCGGCCAGGTCGAGGTAGTTGGTGAGGGCCTGTTCCAACAGCTTGAGCTGGGCCGTAAACTCCGCCTGAGCCTCGGTACCGGCCAGGGCCTGCCGCCTTCTTTTCAGGGCAGCCCGAATCTGATTGAAGCGGGCGTACACCGTCGAGATGTTGTCGATGATGGCCGTGGTCTGGGTAGGGTCGGGAATGGGCAGGTTGCTCACTACCTCAATCAGCAGCTCCAACTCTTGGGCCACGGCGGTGGCCTCCTGCTCGCGCTGGTCGGCCTCCACGGTTTTCTGCACCAGCTCCACACCGTCGGCAATAGCCTGCACGCGCTGGGCATAGGGTAGGAGGGCATCGGGCCGAAGTAGGAAGTCCACGGTTTGGGTGGCCACTTCCTTGCTCAACTCTTCCAGCTCGGCGGCGTGTTGTTCCACGGCCGGCAGCTCCACGTAGCGCAGTTCTTTCAACGAAATCACCGCGCCCCGCACCCCGCGCAGTTCACCCAGCAGCTGCACAAATTCCGTGACAGTATCGGGCGCCAAGCGGCGGATGCGGCTGGTTAGCTCGTCGGCCTTCTGGAAGACGGTTTGGATTTGCTGGGCGGTGTTTTTGCGGATGCTCTGCACCTTCTCAAACTCCTCCACTGCCGCCGTGGCCGTCTGACGAATGTCGCCCAACGGCTCAGCCAAGGCCTGGGCCGCAGGCTCGCGCAGCCAGTGGTAGGCGTCGGTGAGGGCGGTGGTCTGGCGAATCAGGTCGAGGTAGAGGCCGGCGTAGGAGTCGTCCTTGCTGGTCAGCGTCAGGACCTCCTGTACCTCACTCATGGCCCGCACTATCTCCTTGTTGCCCAGCTTGTAGAGGTAGGAATCGGAGGTGACGGGTAGCTCGAAATCCGGGGCCGTGTAGGGCGTTTGCCAGATCTGCACGGCGTGGTGCTTCTTGGGCTCGTCGTCGGCCCGGAAGTAGCACAGCTCCCCATTCTCGAACAGGGCGTAGCCGTGGCACACAATGGGGTTATCCACGCGCTGGGCAATGCGGTTGTAGCTCAGCAGCAGGTAGGTGCCGTGGTCTTTGTTGTAGAACACGTACAGGAAATCTTCACCGTTCGGCGACACTACCCGCTTCTCAAACAGCATCTCCCGCAAGCCGTTGTCGAACAGCTTGTTGTCGCCGGTTTGCAGGTAGAAGCCGTGCGGAAAAATCAGGCCCTGCCCGTCGGGCAGCAGCACGCAGGCATCGGCGAGGGCATCGAGGCGCTGGGCGGTTTTGAGCCGGTGATTGAAAATGAAGTAGCGGTACTGCTGCTCCTGGTAGGGCCTGATTTTCAACAGAATCAGGTTGCCCACCACGGCAAAGTAGATTTCCGAGTCGTCGAGGGTCTGGTCCTTGTCGTCCACCGGCTCGCTCAAAATTCCCTGTCCGGTGGCGGTGTTGTCTTCTACCTTGATGGTCAGGTCGCCGCCGATGGTTTCCACGAACACCTTGTCCTCAATGCTCACGTGCGGGTGCTTGCCCGTGCGCTGCATGTCGCGGGTGGCGCGCTGCCACTGGAACTCGTGCTGGGGCGGGAAGGTGTACTCGTGGTCGGAGCGGTTGTCGAGGTAGGTGAGGGTGTCGCCCTGCATCAGCCACTTAAACGTCTTCACATCGGAGGCGCTTTTCCCTACCCGAAACACCATAAACAGATGCACGCCCAGCACCGCAAACTTCACGAACTGGGTGTTCTTGTAGTAGCGGTACAGGTTACGGAACTCCTCCAGAAACTGCGGATTCTGCAAGAGCTCCAGTCCCAGCGGCCGGAAATCGTGCTCGGCGTATTCGTACACGCCAAACACATCGGCTAGGTCGGGCTCCGCTTTCAGGCCCAGCACCACGTTATAGCCAAAGATGAACTGCTGCCCCACCGGTACCATGTCCCAGGCCAAGCAGTTGTTTTCCGTGGTGATGCGGCCGGTGCCCAGCAGGCGCGTATCCACCGCCCCGAATACCTGCTTGCGCTCGGTGTTGAGCGCGTCGAGGCGCTGGCGCAGGCCAGTGCTGCTTTTTTGCAGGCGGTTGCGCAGAATTTCGTAGGTGCCGGTTTCGAGTTGGTTCATGGCGGGACCCCACCCCCCAGCCCCCTCCCCTCCGGGAGAGGGGGAGCCTGACGTTAGGTGGATGATTTTTATGTTAGGGGCGCTTGGGTTACCCTTGGTAAGGTAGGAGTAGCAGTTTTAGGTGCTCGGTAATAGTTTGCAGAACTTGTGGCGTGTTGTGTAGCACATCTTCGTTGGTGAAGCGCAGCACTAAAAAGCCCGCCTCCTGCAAATTATGCGTGCGGCCGCCATCATATTCGGCTTGTTCGGTCTCATTATGAATGCTACCATCCACTTCGATGATCAGCCAAGCTTCCAAGCAGACGAAATCGACGATAAACTGCTGAATGGCGTGCTGACGGCGAAACTGCACGCCCAACTTGTGGGCGCGTAGTTCTTGCCATAAATGATCTTCAGCGGGAGTAGGGTTCTTGCGGTTGGCACGAGCATACTCTTTCAGGCTTCTAGTCCACCGCTTCGCATCAGTGGTGTACATGCGGTAAGGCTCGTTCAACTCTGGGACCCCACCCCCCGACCCCCTCCCCTCCGGGAGAGGGGGAGCCTGAGGAGTCTCGTTCAGGTTTTCAGGATTATAATAGGTATTCATAGAGCTGTATACATAGAGTGGCATACCATATTAAAAGTATATTCTTCGCGCCGCCAGGCTCCCCCTCTCCCGGAGGGGAGGGGGCTGGGGGGTGGGGTTACTTCAACTCCAGCATCTTCGCCGGCTTATCACTAATCCCCAGCGCGGTAGCCGTGCCAGCCAGCTGCGTAATCGTTGCCCGCGTGGCATCATCACCAGCTTGGTTCATCATCTTCAGCAGCAGGGCCGAGACGCTGAGGTTCTTCATGTCCTCACTGCTCAGGCCGAACTGATCCACGAAGCGGCGCAAGTTGGTTTTGAAGTCGCCACCGCCGTTACCGTCGATGGAGAAGAAAGCGTCCTTCACGGTGCCCAGCACTTCACTGTTGTGCACGGCGCGGTCCACCATTTTACCCTTCGTAATGGAGCCGATGATCTGGTCGAAAAACATCGTTTCGCCACCCACGATGTCGATTTTGGCGGCTTTGAGCGCCTCGCCAATCACGTCGGCCTGCGAAGCAGCAATGTCCTTCTGAATGCTGATTTGGGCCAGCTCCACCGACTTCTCCTTGTCCAGGCGCAACTTGAACTCCTCGTGGTCCTTGCCTACCCCGTCGAGCTTCTTCATGGCATCGGCCTTGGCCTCGATGCCCTTGGCTTCCACCGCAAATTTTTGCTCCGATACGGCCGCTTCGGCCAGTCCTTTCTTCTGGTCGGCGTCGGCGCGGGCCTGGATGATGTCGGCGTCGGCGAGGCCTTTTTCGCGGTTGATTTTGGCGGCTACCAGACCCAGCTTTTCGTCAGCCTCGGCCTGCGCACCGGCTTTCGATTGGATAGCCTGGGCCTCGGCGGCAGCAGTGAGCTGCAATACAGTGGCTTCGGTTTCTCCTTCTTTCTGGCGGGCAGTAGCTTTGGCCTGCATCACCTGGGCTTCGGCCAAGCCTACGGCAGCGGCTTTGCTGGCTTCGGCTTCGGCCAGTGTCCGGATGGCCTGAGCCTTGAACTCGGCGGAAGCCTTCTCGGCTTCGGCGTCAATCAGGGCCTGCTTAGCGCGGAACTCGGCGGCTTGGCGCTCCATGTCGGCGTTGCCGACCATAGCTACCGTAGCGGCTTCGGTTTCCTGCTTGGCGGCCGTGAGGGCTACTAGCTTGTCGCGCTCGGCCAGGGCCTGGGCGCGGGTGTCCTTGATCTTTTCTTCCTCCTGAACGGTGGCTTTTTCTACCACAATTCGCTCCCGGATAATCGTCTGGATGTTCTTTTTCTCTTCTTCCAGCGCCTTTTCCTTTTCAATCTGGGCCAGTGCCACAATCCGCTCGCGCTCGTTGGCTTCCAAGGCTTTAGCCTGAGCCACGCGCTCAGTTTCCACGGCGTCGGTGCGCTGCTTGTTGCGCTCGGCTACCAGCACCTGCCGGTCGCGGTTTTGCTGGGCAATGCCTACCTCTTCCTCGGTGGCAATGCGGGCGCGCTCCGATTTCAGCTTTTCTTCCTGCTGCACCTTCTCGGTTTCGGCCAGCTCGCGGGCCTTGATGTTGGCAATTTCGCGCTTCTGCTTTTCCTGGTTCTCAACGAGTTGTTTATCAAGTTGCAGAATGGTTTCCTGGGCTTCCACGTCCTGCTTCTTGATGGTTTTTTGCATCTCGCGGGCAATGGAGTTGGCCTGGATTTTCTGCTCCGAAGTCAAAGCCACAATCTTCTTGATACCCTCAGCGTCGAGAATATTATCCTGGTTGAGCGAGGCCAGCGGCGTTTGCTCGAGGTAGTCGATGGCGCAGTCGTCGAGCACATAGCCGTTCAGATCGGTGCCGATGATGCGCAGAATTTCCAGTTTAAACTGTTCGCGCGAGTTGTATAATTCGATGAAATCGAACTGCTTGCCTACCGTCTTCAATGCCTCTGAGAACTTGGCATCGAACAGGTTTTCCAGCGCGGCTGGGTCAGAAGCGCGGCGCGTACCGATGCTCTGCGCCACCTGTACCACGTCGTCGTGCGTCTTGTTGACACGCACGTAGAAATTGACCTTTAAATCAGCCCGTAGGTTGTCTTTGCACACCAATCCTTCGGAACCAGCCCGCTGAATGACGATGGTCTTCAAGGTGATGTCCATCACCTCCAGCTTGTGCAATACGGGCACCACAAAGATGCCGGAGAAGGATACCTTCGTGTCGCCGAGGCCGGTGCGCACAAGGGCTTCGCCCTGCACGGCCTTTTGATACATTTTGACGAGCAGCGCGAACAAGCCCAGCAGCAAAAAGCCGATAATGAGCAGCACTGCCCACGATAATTGAGCAACCATAGAAGTAGGGAGTAAGAGTAGGGAAATAAATTCGGGGAAAAGATTAATCAAAGAGGGTATCCAACAGGCCCTCTACCAAAGATTCGGCCACGGACTCGTTGAGCCATTGCCAAGAGCGTTTCAACCGATGAAGCATGGTGCTAGCCCACCTGAATCTGTGGGTTCACTTGCCGCAACGCTTCAATGAAATTCGCCTTATCGCGGGGCGACACTAGAATTTCATCGTAGCGATTGTAATGGATGGCCAGCCGGTCAAGCGAAAGGGCTGCTGAGCTCATAGGATTGTGGGTAGGCTCCACCCGTGTAATGCTATCTACCGGCATCTGCACTCGCCACGGCCCGCATCGCACCAACAGATGGGTTTGCGTTATCGTGTAGTGCGTAGTGCGCATTAGGTAAAGAAAAAAGGCAACAACCGACAGATTCACGAGGGTAGCTATGAAATGGCCTGTTGTTTTCTGCCAGTGTAAAAAAGGTAGTACTAGCAACAATAATAGTATCGGCCCAAACAGCCACCAACTGATTTTGGAAGGAAAGAGGTGCTTCATTGTGGTTAGAAATCGGCTAAAAAATTAAAAAGCAAAACCAGCGCGTGCCCTGCGAGGCGCAAGCCTTTCCATAGCAATATTCCTACATCCAGAAGCAATTCTAGAGCGCCGGTCCACCCCTCCTGTGTTCGTTTGTTGCGCGACATTAGAGTGTGGAGCAGCTTGCTACTCTTCGTAGGGCTCAATTAAATAGCAGCGCCGTTGCGCGTCGAAGTCGATGACCAGGGCCGAGTCGCCCTTGCGTAGCTCGGTGACCGAGGCGGCGCGCACGTTGAGTACCAATGGCGCGCCGCTGGTTTGCGGTACCGCTGCTTGGCCCATGCGCTCGTGCGTGGTAGATAGGAGCACGGTGCATATCTTGCCCAGCGGTTGCCCGCCGGCATCGTGGTCTTTTTCCAGTGCCGCGAAGAGTTTAACGAAGGGCATAGTAAGCACCTTCGCCAGAAAAAGGCTTCCTACGAGCAATGGAAGCAGGAAAACTATACCTAATAACCAAAAAGTATTCTGCGTATAGTAATTGAGCAGGATGCTGCCAGCCCACAAGGGTAGGGCCACGAAGCTTAGAAACACCATCAGCGGCACGCGGCCCAGGTTGAAAAAGGCCAAGGCATTGTTCAACCAATCTACCCCTAGCTCGCCGTGGTGCAGGTGCGGCCCGGTGTGTGCGTCGAGGTCAACATCTGCGTCGGTGGCTACGTCCACGTCCAGCGCATCAATATGCACCAGCCCTACCACAACCGTGAGCCAGTAGAGCAGCACGAACACCAGCAGCCCGGTAGGGACCAAGTTGGGCGGCGAAACGGCGGCTTGTAGTAGCTCAGTCATGATGAAGGAAGAAAAAAGCCAAAGGGTACTTGCGCAGAAGCTGCGTTCTGTACTCAGACGTTAGATTGGGGTAGTAGAGAGTTGCCGCTTTAACTCGTTATTCTCAGCACGAAGGCGACGCGTGTAGCGACCAAAGGCTATGGTATATAATATGAGGCCCGCTGGAAATAGTCGAACCGCAGCAGTGGAATCGAGCCAACCAAACCAGTGTGAAAGAATAACAGCACTCAGTATAGCGGCACCGCTCCAATGAAATAGCTTCTCTTTGGCAGTCATCGATAGAAAGCGTAAAAAATTATAGCTGTTGATGCTGAGTTAGCTGCTCCTCCAACTCTATGTTGCGCTGGGCCAGCCGGCCCGCATACTGGGCGTACACCCTATTCGTCAGAATGCTACAGAGTAGTATCGCAATCATGCCCCAACCGGGGTCGAGCAGGTGAAACAGGCGCAATCCAACCACCACAATAACGATCAGCGAAGCGGCGTAGTAAAGAAACTTTTCGGTGGTAGTCATGAGAAGGAAATGGTTGGTTTGCTAGCTGTTAAGACAGATTACGTCGCCCTTTTTTCTACTCCGTGAGGCCCAGTTTCGCCTTCAGCGCCTGTACATTGGCAGCGGCTTGGCTGGTGCTGCTGCCAGCCAGGGCTTTGTCAATCTCGCCGTCGATGCTTTTGCTTTCGTTGGCGATTTGCCCGTACGATTCGGCTAGTGCTTCTTCCACGGCTACCTTTTCCTTCATGCGCTCCAGCAGCGCCACCGTGCCCGACGAATCGAGCTGGGCCAACTGTTTGTTGATGGTTTTGGTGGCGGTGCTCACCGTCTGACGGGCCTTTAGGGTCTTCAGCTCGTTTTCCCACTGCGAAATGGTCTGCTTGAGCTGCTGCACGTTCTCGCTCAGCTGCGCCGCCGACTTCTCAAATTGCTCCTGATCCTGAGTGGCGCGGGTGGTTTGGGCTTCGTTTTCTCCTTTTTTGAGCAATGCTTCGCCAGCTAGTCGGTCGGCTTCGGCGCTGTCCAAATCGCCCTTGTGTGCGCGTTGTAGTAGGAGCACAGCCTTGTTTTCGTAGTCGAGTGCCTTGGAGCGGAAGTTTTCGCCCTCGTTGCGCGCCCGAATGGCCATGGCTTTTACCTCGGCCAGCGCTTGCAGGCTCTTGTCGAGGTCCTGGCGCAGGTCGCGCAGGCCTTGCTCGGTGAGGTGAATGGGGTTTTCGAGCTGGTCGACAGCGGCGTGGGCTTCCGATTGCCCAATTTTGAAGAGGCGGGATAAAATGTTCATGTTGTTGATTTTTAATAGGTTAACTATTGATTTATTCTCTATGTCTCTGTCATCCTGAGCAGAGCGAAGGACCTTCTCACATCTGCCCGACAGGCGTACCAACGACTCGTTCTCTCGTGAGAAGGTCCTTCGCTCTGCTCAGGATGACAGAGACTCTTACAGGACGACAGAAATTCTTAACCCTTCGCGAAGCCAATCAGCTCCTCCGAATATTCGCTCAGCAGCAAACCCAGGGAGTTGAGCACGGCTTCCAGCTCCTGCCGGTCAAGGGTTTCGATTTGCAGCGTATCGCGGAAAATCACCTTGCGGCCCGATTCATCCAGGGCAAAAGCGCCGTGAATGATGTCGCGGTTTTTCTGGAGCAATTGCTGGTACACCTCGCACGAGGGCGCGGGCAGCTCCAGCAGGTATTGCTCCAGCAGCAGCAGCGGATCGGCGCAGCCAATCACCAGATTGCGAATGCCTAGCTCCGGCTTATCGACCACTAGGATGCCATCGGCTTCCACGGCCCGGCGAATGTCGAAGCCCAGCTCTAGCAGGTAGTTTTGGATGGTAGGGAAGTAGCAATTTTTCATAGCAAGAGAAGGAAAAGCATCCATAACGTTGGCAACTTAACCAGATAGAGCCACCGCCGGAAACCGGAACATTTTTCTGGTGGTAGCCCAGGCTCAAAAAAATAGCAGTTGTAAAAATGCTTCTAGTTGTATTGTAGTAGCTTTACGCTACAAGAATACTAAAAGTTGAAGATAAGCTCAAAGTTTGAGCATAAATATTTTTTCGCGCATGACTTACATCGGAAAGAACATCCGCAAAATAAGAACTGTTAAGAAGCTGAGTCAGGCGGCTTTCGCTGATTTATTTGGTCTAGCTCGGCCCAGTGTTGGGGCTTACGAAGAAGGAAGATCGGAGCCGAAAATGGAGACGCTGATCCAGATTGCTCAGCATTTTGGCTTATCAGTAGACTTGCTACTAACGAAAGAGCTAACCGTAAACGAGCTCTACAATTTTGATATTTTTCAGGAAGCATTGAAGGAAGCTCCTGTGGAAGAAGCCGCTTCCGAAGCCGACCGTCAAGCTCTGCTGACGCCGTTGGTGCCTGCCCGGCGCATACTGGAATATATTGTAAACTACCACGATAAGAGTTTTATCGATGGGTTGCAGCCGCTCACGTTTCCGCACACGCTGGGGCCGGTAACGCGAGCTTTTGAAATCAGCGGGGCCGATATGCAGCCTACCTTGCGCCACCAGGATGTGGTGCTGTGCTGCCGCGTAGACAAGGCTGTGCCGGTGCTGCACGTGGGGCGGCTCTATGCGTTTGTCACACAGAGCCGGCTGCTGGTGCGCCGCCTTGCCGAGCGCCTACCCAACGATGTGCTCAAACTACGAGCCGACAACCGCGACTATCCTGCGCAGGATTTTGCGCTCAGTCAAGCGCTGGAAATCTGGGAAATCAAAGCGCAGTTTACAACGCACTTGCACACGCCTACCTTGCTAGAAGATCGGGTGCAGGTATTGGAGCGTCAAGTGGAAGAATTGCTGGCCCGCATTGAGGGCTCGTGAGAGAGCCGTTTCGCACGGAATTAGAGAAGTAAAAAAGGGAGTTAACAGGAGTCTGTTCATATAACTGAACTTCCCTGTTAACTCCCTTTTTTACTTCTCTAACTCTGTGTGGAATGGAATTATTCGGCGTTGTGCGTCTGGCCCTGGTGGTGAGGAAAGCCAAACAGCCAAGACGTGAGGATGGGTACCAAGAAGATAGCGACCGTTAGGACCGTGAGGCCTACCTCGGCGGCAGTGCTGGCCAGAAACTCGCTGACGGGGTGTTGGGGTAGGAAGTGCTCAAACAAAGAGAACAATAGCTTCAGACCCAAAATGACGATGATGAGGAACGCGGCCGTTTCAAGAAAAGGGTATTTGCCCATGAGCACCACGAACGACTGCGCCACCAGTCGCATGGCCAGAATGCCGATAAACACGCCCGCACAAATCAGAATCAGATTGTTGGTGAAGGCCACGACGGCAAATACGTTGTCGATAGAGAAAGCCAGGTCCATCAGCTCGATAAGGGCCACGGTGGCCCAAAAGCCTCCCAGCAAGCGCTTGGTGGTGCGGTATATCCAACTCTTTTCCTTTTCGACGGTTTCGGCCTCATCCTCTTCCGCGGTGGGTTTCTTGCGGAAATGGTCGTAGGCAAGATACAGCAGGTAGAGGCCGCCAATGGGCTTCAAAAACCAGAATTGAATCAGGAACGAGGCAAAAACAATGCACAGCGCCCGGAACACGTAGGCGCCAAAAATGCCGTAGCGTAGCGCCTTCACACGCTGGTCGCGGGGCAGGTCGCTGACCATAGTAGCCAACACAGCAGCATTATCGATGGACAGTAAGCTCTCGATAATCACCAAGTTGCCTACGATAGCCAGCGAGGGTAGGGGGTGCGCGAGGATGTCTTGTAGGTGCGGAAGAAACATAGAGAAAAAGCAGTGCGAAGCGCCAAGGTAAGGAAGCTAGCGCAATGGTTAGAAGGTAGCGTGCGTGGCGGCCAGCTCGCGTAATAACGCACGCAGGTCGGTGGGCGTGTGCAGTTGCCGGGCTACCTGGGCCAGATAATCCGCTTCGGTGCGCAGCTGGCGCTTGAGCTGGCGCAGGCCGGCCTCCTGCTTTTTAGGCGTACTCCCCAGGAAGCTCCACGGGCCAAACTTCACTTCGTTGAGCTGCTGGCGCAGGTCGTGGAGCTGGCGGCGCAGGGCTTCGGTGTAGCGGATAAGTAGGGAGTCGTCGGTGGGCTCGGTTTCGTCTTCGGCCAGCAAATGCAGCAGCGTGTAGAGGTCGTGGGCCTCGTAGGCTTGCGTGATGCGCTGCATGCGGGTGGTTTTTTCGGCGGCCCGGGCGGGGTCGCGCTCTAGGTCGGGGTGGTTGGCGCGGGCCAGGCGGCGATACACGGTTTTGGCATTCACCAGCAGGCTTTGCTGATCTTGCTCTGCTTGTAGGGCCTCGGCGGCAGCGGCGCGCTCGGCTTTGGTCTGCCGCCGCCGGGGGCGTTCGGGCTCAGCGGCTGGCGTAGCAGCCTCCACCGTTTCGGACTGCTGGGGAGGGGCGTATTTCAGCAAAATATCCAGGGTTTCTACCCCAAAGCGCTCCTGTAAATCCTGGGCATTGGCTACTAGCAGCTCCGTAATTTGGCGCTCCTCGTCCCGGCTGAACGCGTTCCACAGCAAGGCATCTTCCAACGGCGCAAACAACGCTTGGCGGGCCGTCACCACGGCGTCGGCCAGCGGGCCTACCTGCTGCCAGTACCGGCGCCGGGCTTCTGCCTGCGTCGTTTCGGCCCGGCGCAGCTGCTCGCGCAGATTTTCTACCTCCACCAACGCCCGCTGGAAGGCTTGCTGGGTGAACATATTGGCCGTGAACGGACCATTGGAAGGCGTAAAAGAAAGCGGAGCCGACATGCGCGGGTACTAAATCAATGAATTCAACGAGACTACTCTATAAAGCCGCAACCCGGCCGGATGGTTCGGGGAAATACGGAGTAGGCGGGCCTTTGAATGAGGTAAAGTGATTTTCATAGCTGTTCTTAAATAGATATGCCGATTACCCCACCCCCAGCCCACACTCGCTTGATGCGCGATATCCTCCGGGAGAGGGGTGCCAGACGAAAGGTGAACTTGTGAAGAGTAAATGATTTACCGTTCACCATTTACAACCT
>NZ_JAHWGL010000219.1 GCF_019334315.1 Hymenobacter profundi | reverse complement strand
TGACACTGTTCTGCGCTACCCCGGCCCATCCTTGCACGAGCTTACGTAACTCGGCCAAGGCTTGCTCAGCGGGCAACTCCTGCACGGCCACTAAGGTCTGCTGCGCGGTCCGCTCAACCGTGGCCAGCTTGTTAGCTAAGTACACCTCGTCGCCCGTATTCGGGTTAACGTAAAGTCGGCCCCGCTTGACGAGCTGGTGCTGGACCACCCGGCACGAAGTCGAGCAGAATTTGCCCCCTCGCCGCTTCGGCTCGTACGCCTTTCCGCATTTTTGACACTGCATTACCATAGGCCAAAAGTACAATTCCTCACTGTAATAAGTGCGCAATTATCTTGCATTTACTTGTGATTTTATATACCTTCAGACAGCGGTAATCGGGAAGAAATGGAGAGAAGAGGGAACCTGTTGCTGGGAAAGAGCTGTACTGTAAACCGGTTTTCCGTAGGCTAGTGCTATGTCGTACAACCCCAAATTTGGTCCTAACGCCCAAACGCCTGCCGAGCGGGCCAACGTGCTTCGGCAAATAAAAGCGACCAACCCGGACCTAGTCAAAAAGGCCACTCCCTATGTGCATCGCCTCTATGGGCAGTATGTAGCGGGCGAACTCAGTTGGGAAGAGGTCTGTGCCCTGCGCGATGCCCCCCAAATACTACCCGGTGT
>NZ_JAHWGL010000218.1 GCF_019334315.1 Hymenobacter profundi | reverse complement strand
GCAGGCCAGAGGCCTGCTAATAAATGACACGGGGCACAGCCCCGCGCCAGTGGGGCGAACTGCTATAGCAATTCGGTTAGCGTTATCCCACAGTCGGGAAAGGCGCTGCTGAAGGGGTAGTGGTGGGCTTCATCTACCAGCCGCGCCACCACGGGATTCTGGTGAATGTAGTCGCGCTTTTGCTGCGCCCACTCGGCCGAGGGTAGGGCAATGGGGTGGTTGCCTTCCTGCCATAGCTTGAAAGCCTGGCCGTGCGGGCGACCATAAAATTGCAACAGGCGCACCAGCCACTCCCGCCGGCTCTCCTGCGGATGCGTTTCAATCAGTTCGTAGATGCGCTTGGCAGTATAGCTTTTTAGGTCGCGCAGCACTGCCGTCATTAGCTTGTCCTCGTCCGCCCGGTCGGCAATCAGGTGGATGTGGCTGGGCATGATGCAGAAGGCATATACCCGCAGCCCCTTTTGCCGGATGCAAAACTGTAGACTCTCCAGAAACACTTCCGCGTACGCCGCTCGCGTAAACAAATCAACCCAGCCTACCACCGTCAGCGTCACAAAGAACAGCCCGCCCTCATACGCCTTATATCGCTCCGACATACCTACTCACCTATAGCAATACATTACAAATGGCGCGGGGCTGTGCCCCGTGCCGACTATTCGCAGGCCTC
>NZ_JAHWGL010000217.1 GCF_019334315.1 Hymenobacter profundi | reverse complement strand
TCAAGTAGTTATCGGCCCCGCGCATGGCTTCAATCGCATCCACGTGCCCAGTCCAAGTCGCCCGTATCCACTGGTCGGCTTCCTCAAACGTGAGCGTGCACCGACTGCCATCGGTGTCTTCTAAGAAATTAATCAGCATAGTTCGCACAGTAAATGCGAGCTAATATATCCCCCTCTGCTAGTTATTCCCCGTTCCGGGGATAGGTTTTCGGGCATGACCACGCCACACTGTCTGGTCATATAGGCCCTACAAGGCCCATTTTAGTACATATTTCATTTTTGTTATATGCTAAAATAAGCTGCCTTGCTTATAGCCCTGACTCGCTATTGTCCACCCACTGCACCAGTTCGTCAGGTGCTAGGTGCAGGGCCATGTATGCGGGCATGGAATACCCGCGCTTTTCTAGGACGTAGCGTTTAAAAACGGGCAAACGCAGGCAGGCCTGCAGCCCGAGCGTATGCATTTGCAGCCGAGTAGGCGCGGCTAACGCATCAAACCACGTAGCCAGCTCCAGGGCTGTTGGCGGAAGGGACTCTAGCTGGCGGTAGTAAGCTAGAGCCGTGGTGGCGATTTTCTGCGTGAGTAGTTGCTGGGGATGAGAAGCAGTCATAGGGGGCCTATACGGTCAGACAGTGTGGCGTGGTCATGCCCGAAAACCTATCCCCGGAACGGGGAAT
>NZ_JAHWGL010000216.1 GCF_019334315.1 Hymenobacter profundi | reverse complement strand
GCTGACGGAGGCCAAATCCAATAACTGGACCGATGCGCTGTCGGGCAAGGTGGCGGGGCTGAACCTAGTGCGCTCGGTGGCGGTGGTGTTGGTGGCGGGGTCGTACTGGTAGAACTGCTGCCCGTCAAACTTGGGCCCCCAGGCCGAGCTGGTGCTGCGCGTGCTGGGGCCGTCCTCGGTGGCGTTGTAGGAGTAGTAATTCTCGCCCGCCGAGCCCTGGCCGTACTCGTACTGAAAGTCGGGCCAGCGCGAAATCGTCTCAATCGAGGAGTTGGAGTTGAACGTAACGCCGATGCCCCGCTTGCGCGCCTTGCCCGATTTGGTGGTGATAATGATGGCCCCGTTGCCCCCGCGGGCGCCGTACAGCGCCGTCGCCGCCGGCCCCTTCAGCACCGATACCGACTCAATGTCCTCGGGGTTGATGTCGTTGAGGCTGGTACCGAAGTCCACCGGCGACTCGCTCTGGAGGTAGGCCGAGCTGCCGGTGCCGGTGTTGCGGTTCGAGCCGCCCAGCACCACGCCATCCACCACAATCAGGGCGTCGTTGTCGCCGGCCAGGGAGCTTTCCCCGCGCAAGATGATGCGGTTGGTACCCGCCGGCCCGCCACCCGAGCGCACTAGGTTCAGCCCCGCCACCTTGCCCGACAGCGCATCGGTCCAGTTATTGGATTTGGCCTCCGTCAGC
>NZ_JAHWGL010000215.1 GCF_019334315.1 Hymenobacter profundi | reverse complement strand
AAGGTCCTTCGCTACGCTCAGGATGACAGACGATTTTTTGCATTCACAACTTCACTATTTCGCTATTTTACAGTGTATAATACGGCTCCCGCTCCTTGTCGTGGTGGCGGATGTAGCCGTGGAGCGTGAGTTTGATGAGGGTGCGAAAGGCCCGTCGCTTCCCGATATTTAGCAGTTTCATATACTGCGGCAGCGTGATGCGCGTGTGCGTGCGTAGGTAATCCAGTACGGCCGACTCCTCTTTATTTAGTGGCATCCACTCCACGCCCGTGCTTGGCTCACTTCGTTCTAACACCTTCTCGGTGAGGTTGCTGGCTTGCACGCTTTCATCTCGCACACGCACATAGCTGCGCCAGTCGCCATCGGCTACTTGGGCGCGGTGCGGCTTGTGCGGACTTTCCGGAACCGTTACAACTAGCACAATTCGACCGTCTTCCTCTACCTCCCGAAAGCTTAAATTGGTGAGCGGCGGATCCACAAAGTGCTCGGCTGCTTGCCGCAACACGTAGATTTCCTCCTCCGCATCGCGCACGCCCACCACGCGCCCGTCGTCGTCGACGCCTACCAACACCTGCCCGCCGTGCGTGTTGGCCAACGACGCCAGCGTGCGGGAAATACGCGTGGGGTGGGTAGTCTTCTTCTTGAATTCCAACCGCTCGCCTTCGCCTTGCTTAATTAATTCTTGCAGCATTTTCTTACGCTATTTGCTAGTAGCTGATGGCTGCTAGC
>NZ_JAHWGL010000214.1 GCF_019334315.1 Hymenobacter profundi | reverse complement strand
CAGTTCCCCGCGTTTGCCCCTATACTACTAAAAGTATAGGCCCTAGCACTGCATGCTAGTGGGTTGCCCCATTCGGACATCGTGGGATCACAGGATATGTGCTCCTCCCCCACGCTTATCGCAGCTTATCGCGTCCTTCGTCGCCTCTGAGAGCCTAGGCATCCCCCGTGTGCCCTTTGTTACTTCTGTAACAACTCCTCTAAAAGAGCAGTTGAGCTCCGGTCAGATACACCTAACGGCATATTCGACTTTCTTTTTTCTTCTTACTCGTTACACTACGTCAAAGAACATCCGACTCCTCATTCGGAATCAATGCGAAGAGAAAACGTCACCGTATTCTGCTTCTATTTACTAGTATTCTCACCCTAGCAGCCCTATTGGCTCGCTAGTACTTGGTGGAGAATAACGGATTCGAACCGTTGACCCCCTGCGTGCAAGGCAGGTGCTCTAGCCAGCTGAGCTAATCCCCCATTCTAGTCCGCAACAGGCAATCCCCGCTGTGGCAGTGGGCCTGCCTGGACTCGAACCAGGGACCTCTACATTATCAGTGTAGCGCTCTAACCACCTGAGCTACAAGCCCGGGTCGACTCGATCAGTCGAATCCGAAATACTATTGAACGGCAGGAAAAAGACAAATGGGGTGGCAAGCGTAGTTGCCGAATAGAACGGCGCCACCGAGTCGGATCCAGCTCCAGAAAGGAGGTGATCCAGCCGCACCTTCCGGTACGGCTACCTTGTTACGACTTAGC
>NZ_JAHWGL010000213.1 GCF_019334315.1 Hymenobacter profundi | reverse complement strand
ACCCCGGCCAGGTGCCGCCCTCGCGCATTGACGAGCCGTCTCCCTCGCGCATCATCGAGCCCGACTCGCCTAACGTAGAGCCCGTGCGGCCGGATATTCAGCCCGTAGGTCCTAGCCACCCCGAGATTGTGCCGCCCGCTCCGGCGCCTCAGCCCGGCACGGGCAGTCCTGGCCCTGGCTTCAAAGCCGAGCCTGCGGTGGCAGAAAAGTCGTTTTTCGACGAAATTTAGACGAACTAAAAACGCCTGTCAACCTGAGCTTGCGAAGGACCTTATTACAGTAGAACGACTAGCGTACTAACGACTCGTTCTACCGTAATAAGGTCCTTCGCAAGCTCAGGATGACAGGCGTTTTTATTCACTACTCACAATCTCACCACTCATCATTTCACCATATGGGCCAGATTGCGCTGGAAGGCATGGAGTTTTTCGCTTTCCACGGCTACTACGACGAAGAGCAGAAGATCGGCAACAAGTATGGTGTCGATCTGTATATCGACACGGACTTACACGCCGCTGGGGCTTCGGATAAGTTGCAGGAAACGGTCAACTATGAGGTGCTGTACCGAGTGGTGGCGGAGGAAATGCAAGCCCCGGCCCGGTTGCTCGAGCACCTCGGCCACCGCGTGCTGGACCGGGTGCTGGCGGAGTTCCCCTACATCCACGGCGCCCGCGTAAGCGTGTCGAAATTCAACCCGCCGCTGGGCGGTATCTGCCACCGCGCCCGCATTACATTGGAACGGCGTCGGTAGGTTAGTTTTTGGTAAACAAGAAAAGGTGTCATCCTGAGCGCAGCGAAGGACCTTCTCACG
>NZ_JAHWGL010000212.1 GCF_019334315.1 Hymenobacter profundi | reverse complement strand
AAGGTCCTTCACTGCGTTCAGGATGACAGACGTATTTTATCCACAAACTCACCATCTTACCACTCACCATCTCCCACATGCCTGACTTGAGCCGCCGGTCTACGCAGCCGGAGCTGATGGATGATTTAACGTTGGCATCTGACGCGCTACGGCAGAACCTCGACGAGCTGGAAATCATCAATACGTGGCTGGGTGGCTACCGCCCGGTGCTGACGGCACTGGCCGTCCTGCGTCCGCACTGGCCGCCCAACCACCCGCTCCGCCTGGCCGACCTGGGCAGCGGCGGCGGCGACACGCTCCGGCATGTTGCCCGCTGGGCGCGGCGGCAGGCCCTACCCGTTGAGTTGGTTGGCATTGATGCCAATGCTTTCATGCTGCAATACGCCGCCGACAAAGCCCGCGCCTACCCCGAAATTAGCTTTCAGCAGCAGGATATCTTTTCCGACGAATTCCAGCGCCAGCCGTTCGATGTGCTCACGTGCAGCCTGTTCTGCCATCATTTTACCGATGCGGAGCTGGTGCCGCTGCTGCGCCAATGGCATCAGCAGGCCCGCGTGGCCGTGGTTATCAACGATTTGCACCGTCACCCACTGGCTTACTACAGCATCCATTGGCTAACGCGTCTGCTGGGCGGCTCCTACCTCGTGCGGCACGATGCTCCGCTATCGGTGGCACGCGCCTTCACCCGCCAGGACTGGCAACGCCTGTTGGCAGCTGCCGGTATCCAGCACTACTCGTTGCGCTGGTGCTGGGCCTTTCGCTGGCAAGTGGTGCTGTATGGTGAAATGGTGAGTAGTGAAATGGTGAAGTTGTGAATGCAAAAGCGTCTGTCATCC
>NZ_JAHWGL010000210.1 GCF_019334315.1 Hymenobacter profundi | reverse complement strand
GGCAACAGTGCAGCTAGCCATCCGTACTTCTCTCTCACGCTCAACCTACATCTATGGAACCTGAGGAAGCCGACCAGTGGATACGGGCGACTTGGACTGGGCACGTGGATGCGATTGAAGCCATGCGCGGGGCCGATAACTACTTGATGAAAGCAGGGCCGTTTCACTGTCCTTTTTTGCTCAACGACAACGTCGGCTTGCACGGCTCGTGGTTTGATTCCGTGGAATGGTTAGAGCGGGCTTGGCTTCCTTATGCCCTGCAGTTGGGGTTGCGCTACGTGGCCCACGTGGTGCAGGCCGATAGAGGGCATGATATTTTAAGCCTGACCTTTCCCGAGCCGGTCGTCGGCGAAATAGAGCTGCAGATATTTCACCACGTGCAGGAAGCGGAGGAATGGCTGCGCACCTGTCAGCAGAGTATTGGCTGGCCTGTGCGCTTGGGAGTGAACAGCAAAACGCCTCCTCGCTAGGTACCGGCCTATGCGTCGAGGAGGCGTTCAGACGTGTGTCTGTGGGCTGTTCTATTCCTGGCCGGTTGCTCCTCAGCAGAGCCGGTTGCGCTTCAAACAGCCCCCAAAGCTAGTCCCTTTTCCCCTTTTGTTCCCTATTGCCCTGCTCAATGGCGGCTGCTCGGGCTTGCATAACCGCCTGTACCTCATCACGCATGATTTCGCCGGCGGCGTATCGTTCGTAAAGGGCTAACACCTGGGGATGGGGCTCAAGGCCACGGGCGCGTACGTTGGCAATGGCTTGGGCGACAATGGCTCGGCGCTGGGCCTGGTCGTCTTCCTCCGGTTCCATAGATGTAGGTTGAGCGTGAGAGAGAAGTACGGATGGCTAGCTGCACTGTTGCC